>CACYCI010000056.1 GCA_902772845.1 uncultured Ruminococcus sp. | reverse complement strand
TTGCCGTTTCCTTTCCTTACCCGCGGCGGACGTTGCGCGCGGCGGTATCTTTTTATTCATTATAGCATATCGCGGCGGGGATTTCAAGAGTCCGCCGCATTCCGCGGTTGACAAAACGCGCCGTTTGTGGTATATCGTTTATTCTTTATCTTGTTTATCCAGATAAATTATCTCGGGCGAAGACCCGGCAAAAGCGTTTTCGGGGAACACGGTCCCGCTGTAAGCGTAGATTTTCGTCAGCGATGTGCATCCGGCAAAAGCCGTGGGATCTATGTATTCTATCCCCGCCGGGAAGCTGACGCTTTGCAGATGGAAGCAGGCGGCGAACGCGTCTCTGTCTATATATTTCACCGGATCCGGTATGATCAGCTCGCCCGGCGTCTTCGTGCGGGAAAACGCGCCTTCGCCTATCCGTTCCACGCTGCCGTCGTCGGGTATAACGCTTTCGGCGCAGCCGAGGATCAGCGTTTTTGTGCCGACGTCTATCACGCAGCCGTTTTTGAGCGCATAATGCCCGTTGTCTGTGAAACCGGCGCTTATGTCGATCTGCCCGTATCCCTTGAAACAACCCGCGCCTATACGTTCCAGCCCCGCAGGCAGATATACCGAAGCGATCCTGCAATTCGCAAAAGCATTCGTCCCCAGCTCGCGCAGAGCTTCCGGCAGTTCTATTTCGGTAAGCGCGGTGCTGCAGAAAGCCAAGGCGCCGATGCGCGTCACGTTTTTGTGGAACCGCACGCGCTCCAGCGATCTCCACCCGTAAAAGCAATAATCGTTTATTTCGGTCACGGGATCGGGTATGGTCAGTTCGTTAAAGCTGTTGCCTTCGGCGTCGGTGATGCGCGTATCCACGTAAGGCTTTACCGGCGTCGAACCCAAGTCGGCGAACTGTATGCGGCACCAGGAGTCGAGATCTTCTATTGTGAGCAGCTTGACGTTGCAGGAGGCGAACGCCTGCTTGCCTATGTATTTGACACTTGCCGGCATGAACAGCGAGATCCCGAGTAACTGTCCCTTGTTGAAAAACGCGTAAGAGTCAATTCGCTCCACGCTGCCGTCCGCGGGGATCGCGGCGCCGTTGAACCCCATCACCAGCGTCTTCGCCGCTACGTTGATAAGGCAGTTGTCTTTATATACGAACGTTTCGTTGGCGGGGTCGAGCGTCAAAACGAGCTCGCCTTCCGCGGTGATCGAATCGCCGTATATTTCGGTAACGCTCGCGGGGATCTTCAACTCGCCCGATATCCCGACCAGCGCGTTATGGGCGATCTTTGTCACGCTGCCGTCGTAGGGAATGATGCACGGCTCGTTTTTTGCGTGGTATATCACCGCTTTTTCACGCTTGTCTGTAAGGCATCCGCCCGTAAAAGAATAATACGGGTTCAAAGGATCTATATCGAGCAGGCACTGCAAAGAGTTCAGCGTGTATTCCGTAAAAAGCCCGACCGAAGCCGGGATCCCCAATGTGGATCCTGCGGAAGGATACGGCATGGCGGCGTCTATCGCCGTTACCGGCAGGCCTGCCACGGTTTCGGGGATATCGTACCGGTCCGCGTTTACGAGCTCGCGTTCGACGAGACATACCGTGCAGCCGCCGTTGCCGTCCGTATAATAAATTATACCCTGTCCGTCGCGCCACAGAACGTGCTCTTCCAGCGTCGCTCCGCAATCGGAACACAACGTAAGGTGCGTTCCGTACGCCCCGGCCGGCGCGGGATACTGTTCCGGCGTTTTATACGTCCGCACGGTGTATTCGTGTGCGCATTCGTTTTCCGCATGGCTTTCTTCCGCGCTGCTCTGTTCGGCGCTTTCTGCGTCCGGCGTATCAGGGCGGCGCATAATAAACAGCAGCGCGGCCAGCGTCAGCGCGGGGATGAGTATGAGCGCGGTCACTATCAGGGCGGTCTTTTTCATCGGGATATCTTCCTTTCCGTCTTTCGTTTTCGCTTTCGCGCCGCGGGCGCGGAGCTTGCTTTTGTCCGAGTATAGCACAAGCGCGCCCGTTTTTCAAGAGGGAGCAAAGCTATTCAGGTTGACAAATCGCGCGTGTTGTGGTATATTGTACTATACAAAACGACGGAGGCCTTTTAATGATACTTCACATCATCCGCCATGCGGACCCCGATTACGCCAACAACACCATTACCGAATTCGGCAGGCAGGAAGCCGCCGCGCTCGCCGCGTACCTGCACGACAAGCCGCTGGATAAGATATACACTTCGCCTTTGGGCAGGGCTATAGAGACCGCGCTCCCCACCTGCCGCGACAAAGGGCTCGAATACACCGTGCTCCCCTGGACCGCCGAAAGCATGGATTATATGCGCCCGTGCGATATGCCGGGCAACTGCTCCTATACCTTTACGCTCACCGAAGGCGTGCGCGATTTCACCGACCTTACCAGCGAAAGCCGCAACGGCTCCGACGATATGCTGGTGCAGAATTCCGACGCTTTCCTGGCGTCGCTGGGTTACGAGCGCTGCGGCGCGCGTTACAAGGTTCTGCGCAATAACGAAGAGACGGTGGCGGTGTTCTGCCACGGCGGTTTCGGCGCGGCGTGGATCTCGCACATGCTCCTGCGCCCTTCGCAGCTGAGCTGGCTCGATATCCGTCTGCAGACCACGGGGATAACCACGTTCGTTTTCGGCAACGGCTCGGAATACGTTTACCCGGTGCTCACCCGCCTGGGCGAGATCCCCCACATAGCGGTTGCCGGGCTTAGAGTGAACAACAGGTAAAAGCGGGCGGCGGAAAGCAAAAACGGTTTTTGCTTTTTTGCAAAAACTTTCTATTGACAAACGCGTGTCGCCGTGCTATAATACGCTTTGCAATACGGATGTTTAGCTCAGCTGGTAGAGCACTCGCTTGACGTGCGAGTGGTCAGGGATTCGAGTTCCTTAACATCCACCATACAAAAAGTCCGCCAACCGGCGGGCTTTTTTTACTAAATTTCCTTTATGTTTTTGTGTTGTTCACGCTTGTCATGACGTTCGAAACCGGTATTGCATCGCTTACACATATATCTATATGCTGTTGTCAAGTCTGCAAAGCAGCGCGGATCAACTCTATTTGCTCACATTTATTTCCGATTGACTTTTTGCGCGCAATAATATATAATATCAAGCGGAGGTGTGGCGAAACATGGAAATCAAAAAACACCGCGTGTTTTTTAACGTCGCGGCGGAAGAAAAATGGCTCGATTCGTTAGGCAAAAAAGGGCTTTTGCTTGTGGGGACGGCTCCGTTCACTTATTATTTCGAACAGCGCTCCGGCGAATGGACTTATTCGGTCGAATGGCTGGATTCTTCGCCGCTCACGCCCGAAAACGCGGAATATATAAGATCGCGCACCGGCAGGGACGTCTATTGTGGCAGCAAGAACTGCTACGTCTATTTCGCTTCCTCCGGCGAATGCGCTCACAGCCATAAGAACGTGCAGCTCACGCAAAGGCGCTATTTCCGCATTGCCGCCTTTTGGGCGGTTATCGCCGCGCTCATGGCCGGCCTGCTCGTTTACAATATAGTCTGGGCGGGCAAATTCAAAACGCTGGATTACGTTGTCGGCGCAAAGGATTCCGTTCCCGGATTCATGGTCGGCAGGAACCCGGCGCATGTGTTCCTCTGGTTCGTCATTCCGCTGACTGTGGCCGCCTTGCTGGTATTCGCGTATTGCGCGCTGACCGCCGCCGCCTATAAACGCCGCGCGGCGGGGTATCCCGTAACGGTCGGGAACGGAGCGAACGGAGGCGTGCGCAAATGAAAAGTCTTAACTACAAGGTGCGGCTTTCCGCCGTGGCAAAAAGGTTTGCGCTCGAGCCCATATTTGTCCCCGCGAACTATAACGACATTTTCGTAACGCGCAGCGACCTTTCGCGGCCGGGGCTCCCGCTTGCGGGGTTCTTTCTGCATTTCGAAAACGAACGCATACAGCTTATAGGCAATATGGAACACGGCTACCTTTCGTCGCTTTCACATTCCGAACGCGTGTCCTCGCTCGAAAAGCTGTTCCAGCATAATATCGTGGCGCTTATCGTAACGTCCGATCTGCCCATATTCGCCGAACTTTCCGAACTCGCCGTCCGTTACGGAACGCCGGTGTTCCGCACGTATCAGACCACTTCGGCGTTTTCGGCGGCGCTGGCTTCGTATCTCAGCGTCGAGCTCGCCGAACGCATTACCATACACGGAGTGCTCGTCGAAGTTTACGGCGAAGGCATACTCATTCTGGGCGACAGCGGCATAGGCAAGAGCGAAACGGCGATAGAGCTGGTCAAGCGCGGTCACCGGCTTATAGCCGACGACGCGGTGGAGATCAAAAAGGTCTCGGCGATATCGCTGGTCGGCACGGCGCCGTCGCTCATACGCCATTACATAGAGCTGCGCGGCATCGGGATAGTCGACGTCAAGCGGATATTCGGTATGGGCGCTGTCAAAGAGACCGAAAAAATAGATCTCGTCATCAATTTCGAAAACTGGGTCCAGGGCAAGGATTATGACCGCCTGGGGCTGGACGCCGAAACGCACGAGATATTGGGCATATCGCTGCCCTCCATAACTGTTCCGGTCAAGCCGGGCAGGAACCTGGCGGTCATAATAGAGATCGCCGCCATGAACAACCGCCAGAAAAAAATGGGCTACAACACGGCGGAAGAATTCATGAAAAAAATGAACGAAGAAACAGAAAACGATAACGTGGAGGATCTTAAAGATGTATTATCTTGGCATTGATTTGGGAGGAACATTCATAAAAGCGGGCGTCGTGGACGAAAACGGCGCCATCATATACAAGGACCAGCTTTCGACGGAAGTTGCCGGCGGCGCCGCGCATATTGTCGACCGTATGGCGCAAATTTCGCTTGAAGTCATATCAAAAGCCGGGCTTTCTGTGGCTGATATCGAATATGCGGGCGTGGCTTCCCCCGGCACGGCGGATAACGCCAGGGGCGAAATGGTCTACTGCTCGTCATTCCCGTTCCTGCATTTCCCGCTTGCGGCCGAGATCTCCAAACGCACCGGCATAAAGAAAGTCTATATAGAAAACGACGCAAACGCTGCGGCAAAAGGCGAAGCCGCCGTGGGCGCCGCAAAGGGTTACGCCAATTCCGTCATGATCACGCTTGGCACCGGCATAGGCGGCGGGTTCATTTTCGACGGCAGGATCTACACCGGCTTCAACTTCGCCGCGGCCGAGGTGGGGCATATGGTAATAGACCCTTCCGGCCCCGAATGTCAGTGCGGCAGAAAGGGCTGCTGGGAAAAGCTCGCTTCCGCCACCGCTATGATCCGTATGGCGCGTGAGGAAATGGCTTCTCACCCGGAATCGCTCATGTGGCAGCTGTGCGGCGGCGACATAGATAAAGTCGACGCCAAGATCCCGTTCGACGCAAAACGCGCGGGCGACGAAGCCGGCACCAGGGCGGTGGATAAATTCATCTATTATCTCGCCTGCGGGCTCACCAACATAATCGATCTGCTCGAACCCGAAATAATCACCATAGGCGGCGGCGTTTGCAATCAGGGCGACTATCTGCTCGATCCCGTCCGCGCCATCGTCGCGCGCGAACAGTATTCGCGTCACGGCGAACGCACCACAAAAATAGTTCGCGCCGCGTTGGGCAACGACGCCGGAATGATAGGCGCCGCTATGCTCGGAAGGTAAATAACATATGTCTCAGAACATCCAAAGCAAAACATACGTCACTATCGCGCTCCGCGGGATCGTAGTCTTCCCCGGCGTGACGACCACTTTCGAAATAGCGCGCAAGGCGTCAGTCAAAGCGGTGCGGCGCGCGCTCGAATCCGAAAGCGAAGTGTTCCTGGTGACTCAGCGGGTCACCGAGATCGAATCGCCTACGCTTGCCGACGTCTTTTCCGTGGGCGTGGTGGCAAAGCTCAAATACACGTTCAAGCTGCCCGGCGGTACGTGGCAGATCATGGCGGAAGGCCTGCGCCGCGCCACGGTCTCTTCCATGACCGAAGAGGACGGCTGCCTGGTTTCGGACGTCACTGTGGACGACACCGTTTACGAAGCCGATTACTACGCGGTCAAAAGCAAGATCGCCGCGGTGTACGAAGAGCTCGAACAGTATCTGCGGTACTTTTCAAAGCCCTCCAAAGAAATTCTGGAAGAAGCTAAAAACATAGAAGACCCCGGCGTTTTCGCCGACAGGGTGGCTTCCGCGTTCATTGTCAAATTCGAAGACAAGCAGCGCGTGCTCCAGGAACCCGACCCCGTCCGGCGGCTCGACGTGCTGCTCGAGATATTCGACCGCGAAATAGATATCATGGAGCTCGAAAGCTCCATACATAACCGCGTGCGTACGCGCCTTTCCAAGACCCAGCGCGACATCTACCTGCGCGAACAGCTCCGCACCATAGAAAACGAACTGGGCATGGACGACGAATACGGCGCCGATGAAGAATACGGCGCCAAGATCCGTGCCCGTAAGCTCCCGCGCGAGGTGGAAGAAAAACTGCTGGAAGAAAACGCCAAGCTTTCGCGCATGCAGTTCGGCTCGCCCGAAGCTACGGTCATCCGCAATTATATCGAGACCTGTCTCGAACTCCAGTGGGGCAAAATGTCCAAAGGGACCGCGGATATCAAAAAGGCGCAGGCGATATTGGACGAAGATCACGACGGGCTTCAGAAAGTCAAGGAACGTATACTCGAATTCATAGCCGTAAAGCAGCTCGCGCCCGAGCTCAACGGGCAGATCCTTTGCCTTGTCGGCCCTCCGGGCGTGGGCAAAACGTCGGTCGCGCGGTCAATAGCGCGCGCCACGGGCAGAAAATACGTCCGCATATCGCTGGGCGGCATACGCGACGAAGCCGAGATCCGCGGGCACCGCAAGACCTATATCGGCTCCATGCCAGGACGTATAATCAACGCGCTCAAGCAGGCGGGGACTTTCAACCCCGTGATATTGCTTGACGAGGTGGACAAACTCACGCAGGACGCGCACGGCGACCCGACGTCGGCGCTGCTCGAGGTGCTGGACGCCGACCAGAACAAGGCGTTCCGCGACCATTTCATGGAACTCCCCGTCGACCTTTCGGAATGCATATTCATCGCCACTGCCAATACCACGGCTACTATCCCTCTGCCGCTTATCGACCGCATGGAGATGATAGAGATGGATTCTTATTCCGTCAGCGAAAAGATATCCATAGCCAAAAACCACCTCATTCCCAAGCAGCTCAAACGCCACGGGCTCAAAAAGAGCAATCTGCGTTTTACCGAAGCGGGCATAACCGAGCTTATCGACGGCTATACCAAAGAATCCGGCGTGCGCAATCTGGAACGCGAGATCGCGTCCGTCTGCCGCAAGACCGCGCGCGGGGTGGTCGAAGGGAACTTCAAATCGTTCACGTTCGATGCCTCCAAGGCGGAAAAACTGCTCGGGCCGCGCAAATTCCTGCCCGATACGGTGTATTCGCAAAACGAGACCGGTGTGGTCAACGGGTTGGCGTGGACTCAACTCGGCGGCGAGATGCTGCGTATAGAAGCGCTTTCCATGCCGGGCAGCGGCGCGCTGGAGCTCACCGGTTCGCTGGGCGACGTTATGAAAGAATCCGCGCGCGCCGCGGTGAGCTATATCCGCAAACACGCGCTCGAGCTTGGCGTCGAAGAGGATTTCCACAAAAAGTACGACCTCCATATCCACGTACCGGAAGGCGCCATACCCAAGGACGGCCCTTCCGCGGGCATAACCATAGCCACCGCGCTCGTCAGCGAGCTGTCGCACAGACCGTTCAGGCAGTCGTTCGCCATGACCGGCGAGATCACGCTCACCGGCAGGGTGCTGCCCATAGGCGGACTCAAGGAAAAATCCATGGCGGCGCTCAGGGCGGGCGTCAAGACCGTCATAGTCCCGCACGAAAACCTTAAAGATATTGCGGAATTCGACGAGGCGATCAAGACCGGTCTGCAGTTCGTGGGGGTCACGCGGATAGACGAAGTCCTTTCGCTTGCGCTGGAGGAAAAGAAAAATGGAACTGAACCTGCATAACGCGGAACTTGCGCACGTCGCGGGGCACGCTTCGCAGCACCTGCGCGCGGGCATGCCGCAGGTCGCGTTTTCCGGGCGGTCCAACGTCGGCAAGTCTTCCATGATAAATTCGCTGCTCATGCGCAAAAAGCTGGCGCGCGTGTCATCTGACCCCGGTAAGACCATTACGGTAAACTATTATCTTATAGATAAAAAGCTTTACCTTGTGGACCTTCCCGGCTACGGGTTCGCGCACCGCGCAAAGGAAGACAAAGCGCGCTGGTCGGCGGTGACGCAATCGTATTTCGAAAACAATTCCGCGATCCGCCTTGTGGCGCAGCTTATAGATTGCAAGGTCGGCATAACCGCCGACGATGCCGATATGTTACGGTGGCTCAACTATACGAAAACGCCTTATATGGTCATTTGCACCAAGTGCGACAAGCTGAACAAAACCGAGCTCGCCGCCTGCGCCGACCGCATAATAAAATCCGACCTCATCCGCCCCGGCACCGATATCGTGCTGTATTCCAGCAAGACCGGCGCGGGCAGGGAAGCGGTGCTTTCGGCGCTTGTAAAGGCGTGCGGAAAAGGAAGCGCCGGCGCTGCGGAAAGCGAATAACAAGCGTCGGCCAAAATAAACAAAAGCGGCTTTTCCCGGTAACGGGAAAAGCCGTATTCATTTCAAAATCTGTTGCACTTCACTTGACGATTCATCTTTTTTGCTTCCGGAATGCCGCATGTGACCCGCCGTTTTAAAAAAGCTTTACGAAATCCGGCTTGTCGGTGGTGATCTCCAGCCCGTTCAGATAGGCGAGCGTGGGCTTGTCTTCGGTCGACTTGAATTCAAACCGCAGCGAATACGAGCAGAGCGATTGCGACGTGTACCCCATTTTGCGGTCGGCCTTGTTCACGGCGTACTTGCCGTCCCCCAGCAGCGGGTGGCCTATGTGCGCCAGCTGCGCACGGATCTGGTGCGTGCGCCCGGTCAAAAGCTCAACGCGCAGCAGCGAAAGCTCCAGCGCGCGGTTTTGCGATTCCACCCTGTATTTCGTTACCGCCGTAACGGTGTTTTTGTTCGGCTTTTCGCGCACGGTGACTAAGTTGTTGGCGGCGTCTTTTTCCAAAAACGATCTTATCTCGCCTTCGCGCTTATCGAACAGACCGTGGCAGGCGGCAAGGTAGAACTTGCGCACTTCGCGGCAGCGGATGATCGCGTTCATCTCGCGCAAGGCGGCGGCGTTCTTGGCGGCGATCACAAGTCCTTCGGTATTGCGGTCTATGCGGTTGCACAGCGCGGGCGCAAACGAATTTTCTTCTTCCGGCACGTATTCGCCTTTGTTATAAAGGTACGCCTTTATGCGGTCGGCGAGAGTATCGGTATCGGAAGGCGATTCCGAATGGCACAAAAGCCCTTTTTGCTTGTGGACTATGATCACGTTTTCGTCTTCGTACCTGACCGTTACAGGCGCCTTTATGCGCCTGAACGCGCCCTCTTTTTTCGGCTGCAAAAACTCCTCGGGTACAAAAAGCGAAACAACGTCGTTTTTGCACAGGACGTAGTTTTCCTTAGTGCGCTTTCCGTTCACCTTTATGCGCTTGGTGCGTATGTATTTGTATAAAAGCGAATTCGGCACCGCCGGAAGCGTTTTGGAAATGAATTTGTCCAGGCGCTGACCGGCGTCGTTTGCGTTTACTGTGATCTCTTTCATCTGTTTTCACCTTTATGCAGATTTTACCACACATTTTGCGCCGTGGCAACACCAAATTGCGCCGCTGGCGCAAATAATTTTGCGTTTTGTTGCCTGCGCAACGGAAACAAAGGCGAAAAGAGCATATAATAAGCGTACAAAATAAACACATCGAGGTCGCTTGTTATGAAAAAATTCATTGCGCTGCTTATGGCGGCTCTTATGATCCTTGCGCTGGCTTCCTGCGCAGGCAAAAAAACCGAAGAATCCGGACCCGTATCCGAACCGGCGTCGGACCCCGTATCCGAACCGGCGTCGGCGGAAAATTCCGTTCCCGAACCCGTGAACGTGCGCGTCGCGTCGCTCAAAGGGCCCACTTCCATGGGACTTGTTAACCTTATGGCAAAAAGCGAAGACGGCGGACTCGTGAACGACTATTCGTTCACCGTCGCCGGGAGCGCCGATGAAATCACGCCAAAGTTCATACAGGGCGAATTCGATATAGTCTCGGTGCCCGCCAATCTGGCTTCCGTGCTCTGGAACCGCACCGAAGGCAAAGTAAAGGTGCTTGCGGTCAACACGCTCGGCGTGCTCTATATCCTGGGCAAAAACGTGCAGATAACGTCTGTCGCCGATCTGAGCGGCAAGACTTTATACGCCACCGGCAAGGGCTCGACGCCCGAATACGGTCTTAAGAAAATACTCGAACAAAACGGCATAGATCCCGAAAACGACGTTACGATCGAATGGAAATCGCAGCCGGACGAGATAGTGCCGCTGCTCAAAACGTCCGATTCCGCCGTGGCCATGCTCCCGCAGCCGTATGTCGTTGCGGCAATGGCCAATGTCGAAGGGCTTGAGATCAAGCTCAGTCTGAACGAAGAATGGAACAAATTCCCCGAAAACGGCGGCTTTATCACCAGCGTCATCGCCGTCAGGGCGGAATTTGCAGAGACCCACCCCGAAGTCATAGCCGAATTCCTGACCGCCGCGCACGAAAGCTGCGAAAAAGCCAATTCCGACGCCGAAGGCACCGCCGCGCTCGTTGAAAAATACGTGGGAATAAAGGCCGGCGTGGCAAAACAGGCGCTGCCCAAATGCAACATCACTTTTATTTCCGGGGCGGAAATGAAGTCTGCGCTTTCAGCTTATCTCGGCGTGCTGTTCGGATACGAACCCAAATCGGTGGGCGGCCAGCTCCCCGACGATGGATTCTATTATGAATGATAACAACGTAAAAAACGCAAGACCTGAAAGAATAAAAATAAAAAACGCCATGCTCCGCATTGCCGGAGCTTTGGCGTTTTTGGGCGTCTGGCAGCTCGCTCCGCTGTTGATGGGCAAGACGTCGGTACTGCTGGCGACTCCGGTCGGGGTCGTGCGGCGGCTGATCGAACTCGTCCCTCAAGGGGGATTCATCAGCCGCGTGTGGTTCAGCTTTGCGCGCATCGCCGCGGGATTCGGGCTCGCGCTGGCTTTCGGGGTGCTTTTCGCTGCGCTTTCGGCGGCGTCGAAGGTGGCGGAATCGCTCATACGCCCGTATATGACCGTTGCAAAGACGGTACCGGTCGCGTCGTTCATCGTGCTTGCGCTGATATGGCTTTCTTCAAGCACGCTTTCAGTGTTCATATCGTTCCTTATGGTGCTGCCCATCATTTACACCAACACGTTACAGGGCATCCGCAGCGCGGATGAAAAACTGCTCGAAGCGGCGCGGGTGTTCAAAGTGCCGCGGCCGCGCCGTGTGCGGTATATATACCTGCCTGCCGCCTTCCCGTATCTTATATCCGGCGCGCGGGTGGGGCTCGGCATGGCGTGGAAAGCCGGCGTCGCTGCCGAAGTCATATCCATCGCCACCGGGTCCATAGGCGAGCAGCTGTATTTTTCCAAGGTATATCTCGATTCCGCCGAGCTTTTGGCGTGGACGCTCATAGTGGTGCTGCTTTCTCTCGCTTTCGAAAAGCTGGTGCTGTTTTTGCTCGGCGCCGCTTTCAAGGGGGTGAAAAAGCTGTGAATCCCGTGGTATGTACCGATCTTTACAAAAAATACGGCGAAAAAAAGGTGCTTCGCGGCTTTTCGCACGTTTTCAAAGCGGGGTCCGTCACTGCGGTGACTGGGCCTTCCGGCTGCGGAAAGACCACGCTCGTTTCTATAATCGCCGGGCTCGTAAAGCCGGATTCCGGAAAAGTGGAAAACGTGCCGGAGCGCGTTTCGGCGGTCTTCCAGGAGGACCGTTTGATAGAAGGCCACGACGTGCGTTCAAATATACGTTTTGCCTGCGGCGCGGTCGACCGCGAACGCGAAATGCAGATCCTTTCGGCGCTTGAGCTGGAAAACGAATACCGCACCGACGTTTCGTCGCTTTCGGGCGGGATGCGCCGCCGCGTCGCCATAGCGCGCGCTCTGCTCGCCCCGTACGATCTGCTTCTTCTGGACGAGCCGTTCAAGGGGCTTGACGAAACGTTGAAGGCAAAAGTCGTTTCCGCCGTCGCCGCGTGCGCAAAAGGGAAGACCGTTATAATGATAACGCACGACATATCCGAATGCGGCTGCTTTGAAAACTGCGATATCCTTGAAATGGAACCCATATTATAGCAAAAGACCGGCGAACGCCGGCCTTTTCTTCATTATTTTTTGCTTTGCGCCTTTTCGAGCAGACGTGCTCTTTCTTTTTTGGCGAACTGCAGCTCGTATTCATCTTTCAGTCCCCACTCGTTTTCGAGCAGATCGACTATGCGCCCGTATGTCGAAGCCGCTTTATCAAAATCGCCCTCGATCCGGCGTATTTCCGCAATGCCCATAAGCGCGTCCTGAAAACGCGGTCGGCGCGGATCTTTTTCGAAAGAAAGCTCGTAGTATCTTACGGCTTTTTCGTATTCGCACCTTTCGGCGTAATACTGCGCCGCCTCAAAAAGGCAGGCGGAGTCTTCGGGGTGCGAATCGAGCAGTCTTTGTATTATACCGTCGGCGGCGGGAGCGTCGCAGCGCGCGAGCGCAACGTGCGCGCGGTAGACTTCGGCAATCACCGGGTCCGCGCCTTTAAGCGCGGTCAGACGTTCAAGCACCTTTTCGGCTTCGGCGGAACGGCGGTCCGCAAGAAGATTGTCGAGCAGATAGTAATAAGGGCTTACGCATTCGGGGTGTTCCTCGGTCAGCGTGCGGTAAAACTCCACTGCCGCGTTGTGATTGCGTATGTTCCAGTCCCAGGCGGCGTGCCCCGCCGCTCTTTGAAGCATCCACTGGCAGCCCCTTTCGCCGGGCGCGTTCCGCACGGCTTCTTCGGCAAAAAGCCGCGTCTTGCGCGCATAGCTTTCCATTGCGTGCCAATACAGATACGCCGTAAGCTCTGTCGCACGTTTTTTGCTCTGCGCCGCATTAAGCTGAGTTTTAAGGAATTCCTCGTATTCCGCAAAGACGTCGTGCGGGAGATCTTCTTCTATATCCAGGCGGTTTTCTATGCGGTTCATACGTTGCTCGTTTGTCAGATCGAACAGCTCGTCTATGCTCACGCCGAATATTTCCGCCAGCAGCGGGAGCGCGGTTATATCCGGCATCGCCACCGAATTTTCCCATTTAGAGACGGACTGCGCCACTATCCCCAGCTTTTCGGCAAGCTGTTCCTGCGTAAGCTTTGCTTTGAATCTCAGCTGCTTTATTTTCTTTCCCAGTTCCATGTGCGGTTTACCTCCGTGCTTTTTCTGCCCTTATTATACACCGGTCAGCACGTTTGTTCAATAGCGCATATTTCGAGCTTTCCAGCGCAATAAGCGAAAAAAAGCTTCTGTGACATAGCGCGGAGAAACGATCGCTTTTTGTAAAAGCACGGTCGTCACGCACAATACCGGCTTATCCATATATAAAAGCTGCCTGACGTTATCTCGGGCAGCTATTATCTGTCATATCTTTGCGGTGCGTAAAGCGCCGCTTTGTCTGCGCTCTTAGGCTTCCCCGTTTATAGAGGGGACGCCTGCTTTCAGTTCCGTCTGCGCGTGCTGCCGCGTTTTGCCCATTTTCTGAACAGCGGCCTGAATATCCTCGGCATCCGTATAACGTAGATCTTCATACCCTCCGTCTTCCCCCTTATGTAAATATAAGCAGCGCGCCGGTGCCGGAAATCGCCGCCGCCGAAACGAAAACCATCGCCGAAGAGGGGAGAAAACAGCATAAAAGCACTCCTGCGCCGAAAGCCAGCGCGCAGGTCCCCACAATCTTACTCTTGCAAAGCATAATAATCATCGCCCTTCGTTATAAGTATATGCCGCGTCAACGCCTTGCGTGAAAAGAAAACGTTTGGTATTTACAACACGGAACGAATGTGATATAATGGATCAAAGCAAATCAAATAAAAAACATCCGCGTCGTGCGGATACAAGGAGTGCAAAATGAAAAAATTCTTTTTCAGGTTCGTCTCGTTCGCGCTTGCCGCAGTCATACTGCTGGCGTTCGCACCGCGCGCCGCGGCTGCGTTCGTCCTTGCGGGCGATATAAACGCAAACGGCGGCGTGGATTCCGACGACGCCATATATCTGCTGCGCCACGTACTGTTCGGCGCCGAATTTCCCGCCGAATGCCAGACCGATATGGACGGCGACGGCGACACGGATTCCGACGACGCCATATATCTGCTCCGCCACGTACTGTTTCCCGCACAGTATCCCATAGCGGGGGCCAGCCGCTATCTGCGCGGCGAGACCGCTTTTTCGGACATGAAATACGAACGTCCGGATTTCGTTTCGTCGCTGAGCTATCTTGAAAGCTTTTTGGAGGAAATAGATAAGCACGAGCTTTCGTCCGAAGTCATTATTGAAGAGCTGGATTTCCTCGACGCCCTTTACGCGGACATTTATTACGAACGCGGCATGCTCGAACTCGAACGCGATCTCGACGTCACGGATAAGTCGCTTCAGCAGGAAAGCTCTTATTTTGCAAGCAACTTTTCCGAATTCCGCAGCAAATATCTTGCGCTGTACGCAAAAATCATAGACGATCCCGTTTACGGGGCGCTCTTCGAAGGTTACAGCGAAGCGTATAAGCAGTCCATCCGCGACGCCGCCGCTTCCGCGGACGATGAATATATCGAACTGACGGTCCGCCTCAACGAGCTCGTCATGCAGTACAACGACAGATATTCCCAAGTCGTCGAAGTCAACGGCGAAAAGATCGCGCTGGGCGACGTGACGGATCCTTACGTTTTCGATCTTGAATACGATAGGATCTGCGGCGAAACATATCTCGGCATCCTTTCCGTTATGCGGTCGTTCGCCCGGCGCGAAGGCTACGGCGACGACGTGCTGGCATATATGTATGAACATGAATACGGCAGAGACTATACCGCTTCTGACGTCAGGAATATGATACAGTACGTCAAGACCGCGATCGTGCCTGTCTTCAAATCCGTCATAAACCGTTACAGTTATTATTACCGCGACGTAAAAGACGTTTTTGATTACGATCCGCAGTTGGCAGCGTATTTTTCTTCGATAGATCCCAAAATGCGCGAAGCATACGAATACCTCAAAGAATTCGGGCTCTATTGCGCCACCGATTCGCCTGACGCCCTTCCCGGCGCGTATACTACGTATCTCGGCAAATACGACGCTCCCATGATCTACGCTTCGACCGACGGGAGCGTGGACGATCTTTCCACGTTCATCCACGAATTCGGCCATTTCTACAACACGTACCTTCACGGCGAAGACTCCGCGTACCAGCTCGATATCTGCGAGATCCACTCTCAGGCGAACGAGCTTATGTTCCTTCCGGAATACGCGGCGATATTCGGCAAGACCGCCGGCGACACTTTGCGCAGGAACAACCTCATACTTTCGGCGTATTATCTCGTTCAGGCGTGCGTGTTCACCGAATTCGAACTCCGCGCCTACAGCGGATCTTATGATAACTGCGCGCAGCTTGACGAACTGTTCGACAACATCATAAGCGAATTCGGGGTAGATGATATGTTCTATCACGGGGAATGGAAAGAAGTGAACCATTTCTTCGAAGTCCCGCATTATTACGTCAGCTACGCCACCTCGCTCGTCCCCGCGCTGCAGATATATTCCGTCTTCGCCGAAGACAGGGAAGCCGGCGTTGAGCTCTATAACTACATAACCGAAAAAGGCGATTGTTCGGCGAGCTTCCTTTCTATCCTTTCCGAAGCGGGACTCAGCGATCCGTTTACCGAAGAGACTTACGCGGCCATAGCGGAAATGCTCGTAGAGTCGATCTCCTGAACGGGCGCGCACGTAAAAGCGTAGCTTAATAATAAAAGCAGACCGAAAACAACGGTCTGCTTTTTGATCCGCCGCGTGGATGCGGTCTATTCGTAGGTGATGATCTCCACTTCGTCGGCGAACAGCCAGCCGATAACGCTTACGCTTATTTTAACGAACCGCGCCGAAACGTTTTCTTTCAATTCAAGCGTGAGCTTTTTTATATAAAGCGAACCGGTCCCGGCGTCGCTTGCCTCGAGCTTGCCCACGGGATCGAAATTCACTCCGTCCTGCGAAACGAACGCTTCAAAGGATCTCGGCTCCATGACCGCGCCGTAGCCGCCGCCCAGAACTTCCAGCGCTATGTCGCCTATATTGTGGGTGATCTCTCCCAGGTCCACCGTTATTTCGTACACCTGACCGTTGAACCCCTGCCAGGCGGGGTCCGAAAAGCTTGCCGCGCCGTGTTTCCCGTCAGTCAGCTCGCCGCCCGCGTCTTTGTTGTCGTGCGTGGCGGACGTGGCGGTGTAGGTCTTGCCCAAAGCGGCGTTCACGCCGTCTTTCGTGCGGTCCACGGGGCCTCCGCTTTGCACGGGCGTACCGTCTTTTTCAAAGCGCAGCGCTCCGGTGGAATTCGCCGAATGGTCGTATACCGTCACCGAAAACGGCTTGCCGGACATATCGTCGGGCACCGTCAGATAGCTCACGCCGCCGAGCGTGCGCACCAGACGGTGGCTGTACCAGCACTCCTCGCCGCCGCGCACTATCCGCACCGCCTGTACGCGGTAGGTCGGCGTAGGCAGCCACACGGTGATATATCCGCCTTCCGCGCGGGCTTCCGCCCCGGCGAGCGGCTCTTCCGCGGGGATCTTGCCGGTGTTTAGGTAATACAGGTATTTTTCGTGATATTCGCGTATGTCGTTGTAGATAGTGTAGTTGGAAAAGAATTCGGGCATATACGATTCGTACGTAAAAGTGACGAAAGTGTCGGTGTAGGCGGAAGCCGCGCGGATCTGCCTGATAAAGCGGCTGACGGGTGCGGGTATATCGTCGACGTTGTCCGGCACCGACGAATCAAGTATGAAATTTTCAAGATTCACCCAGAACCTTACGTTGTGCCGCTTGCACACCACCGCCGCGGCGGAAAGATAGTCGCCGACGTTTTCGGTGCTGAAATAGCCGCAGCCCACGCCGTCCTGCGGGCAGTAGATATCGAATTCGCGGAAATTCGTCTGCGAGAATATCTTTTCAAGGTCTTCCTTGAGCTGCTTGGCGGTGCCGCCCCAGGAAGTGCAGTAAGGCGACATCATCAGCGGCAGATTGGGGTCGAGCGCGCCGACGTTTTCTATAACGCCGTTGAGTATGGCTGCCACTTCGTCGGGGTGCTTTGCAAAGTCGCCGTTGCTGAATTCGTGCGAAAGATACCAGCCGCAGAAAACTTCCGGGTAAGGAACGCGGTAGCGTTCGTACAGCGCTTTTGCGGCAGCGGCGTTGGCTGCGAGGTACGCGGACGTTTTTGCAAAGATGTCGTCGCTCGCGTTAAGCCCCATGAACACTTTCATGCCGCGCTTTTGCGCCTGCGAAAAGACGTGGTCCAGCGCGCTGTTTTTATATACGTTGCCATTAGCGTCCGACCCGTGCAGGATGATGAGGCCTTCAATTCCGGCTTCCTGCAATGTGTCGAAATAGCGGTCAGCCATTTCGTCCGTCACGCCGTTCAGCGTCATGGAGGTTATCATGCTGTACGTGACATGCGGCGCCTTTATCGATTCCGGCGCGCGCAGATACTGCGGTTCTTCGGCCGGGACGGCAGCTATGAACGAGTTGTCGGTACGGGCATAGACCGCGGCTTCGGCAAACGCGGCTTTGCCCGCGCCCGAAGGCGTCAGCGAAAAACGCACGTAACGCGCGTCCGCTCCCGCGGAGTTTTCGGCGCAAAGCAGATAGATCCTGCCCATGGCGGTAGGAGCACGCCCTTCGAACGTTATCCGTTCGCTCACAGGCGAAAACTGCAGGTCTTCTCCGGCGGTGTAAACACGCATGGCGGCTATATCCGCCGTGGCCGAAGAACGCATGAGCCACAGATCGAACTGCACCAGCCCGCGCTTAACTTCTCCCAGATCCAGAGTGATCTCGAAATCCTTGCCGGCGCATTCGCAGAACACGATCCCGTCGGTATTCAGCTGTATGTCGTTTATCATGCCGTCGGTCAGGTATTTTTCAGCGTTGCCGGCGTTTACGGAAACCGAACAGCCGGCGCCGTTCGAGACCAGCGCGCGGCAGTCTTCCGCCGAAACGTCTTGGTTGTATGCGCGTTCCGTGTGACTCCCCTCCGTTTCGCTTTCTTCGCTCTGCTCTTCACCGCCGGACGCCGTTTCCGTAACGGAACTGTCGGCGGGGCTTTCGGAGCTTTCCGTCTGCGGCGTGTTCCCGCACGCGGCAAGCGCAAAGCTCAAAAGCACGGCAAGGAAAAGGCAGGCCGATACGGCTCTTACCGTTTTTTTCATCTGACATTTCTCCTTTTTTCGCATTTTTCAAAAAAGCCAGGCCGGCGTGTGGAAGGACCGGGAACGAAACCCTGCTTGTGCAGGACGGTGCGCTCTCCACCCGTTCGTGCTTCCAACGTCCGTGCGCGGGGTGCGCCGCGTGCGGCTTGAACAGCCCGCGTCGGGAGGCCTGCATCCCCAAAGCGGAATATGCGCTCCTTTTCGTATTTGTTGGGTTTTTACCGGTCCTTCCACACGCCGGCCGGGCGGCTTCGCGTGTAAAGGGAAAATCGTTTATTCTTCGTCTTCGCCTTCGTCTTCAAAGGCTTCGTCTACGTCGATCTCGTCCATATACTCTTCTTCGAACGCTTCGGCGGCTTTTTCAAATTCGTCGTCATCGTCGATGGTGACAAGCGTTTCTTCGCCGTTTTCGTCCGTCTCTACGCGCAGTATGACGTATTCGCCTTCTTCGTTTTCGCAGGGCTCAAGCGCCACGTAGACCTTGCCTTCGAGTTCGAGATCGCCTATGATATAGAATTCGGTCTCGGTCCCTTCTTCGTCTGTCAGTGTTATTCTTTCGTCTTCGCGATCCATTATGTGTTCCTCCGTATGTTTATTTTCGCTTTTATTTTACCATACGCGAGTTCGCGTGTCAAGTGTATCCGAACGCATAAACGGCGCTAACGTTGCCCGGTTCGGCAATTTTTCACAAACAATTTGGCGGAAATTTGTTAAAATCTTTCAAAACACCTTGAAAAATGCGAACTTTTATAGTATTATTATAATAGATTTTTATTCGTATAACGTATTTTTGCGTCAGCCGAAGCGTGTTTACAGAAAGAAGAGGTAAAACGATGTCCAACAAACTGTTCCAAAGCATGATCTATCAAATGAAAGACTCTACCGACCGCATGATCGGTGTGGTCGACGACAGCGGCACCGTGGTCGCGTGCAGCCAGCTTTCGCACATAGGCGAAAACAGGCCCGAGGTCGCCGACGAGATCCCCTATACTTTCGACACTGTGGTCATCAACGGCTTTACGTACAAATCCATCGGCTCGCATACCCGTTCGGAATTTGCCGCGTTTGCCGAAGGCGGCGATTCGATAAGCAAGTCGATCGCCTCGCTCATATCGGTATCGCTCACCACCTTCAAGAGTTTGTATGACGAAAAATACGATAGATCAAATTTTGTAAAGAACATTATTCTCGACAACATACTTCCCGGCGATATCTACATAAAAGCAAAGGAACTGCGTTTCGATAACGAGATCAACCGCGTGGTCTACCTTATCCGTTTCCACAACAAGGGCGAAGTCGTTCCGTTCGACGTGGTGCAGAACATGTTCCCTGACAAGTCGCGCGATTACGTCATTTCCATAAGCGAAACGGATATCGTGCTGGTCAAGGAACTGAAGACCGCCGCCGAAAACCGTTCTATCGAAGCGTACGCTCGTTCTATAGCCGACACCGCCTCGTCTGAATTTTTCTACCGCACCACCGTGGGCATCGGCTCTGTCGTGACCAACGTCAAAGAGCTGGCGCGCTCTTATAAAGACGCTCAGATCGCGCTCGAGGTCGGCAAGGTGTTCGACACCGAAAAGAACGTCATAAATTACGAAAACCTGGGCATAGCCCGCCTTATATACCAGCTTCCCGCCACCTTGTGCGAAATGTTCCTGCAGGAGGTGTTCAAGCGCGGCTCGCTTGAGGCGCTGGATAAAGAAATGCTCATGACCATTCAGGCGTTTTTCGAAAACAATCTCAACGTTTCCGAAACCAGCCGCAAGCTCTTCTGCCACCGCAACACGCTGGTCTACCGTCTGGAAAAGATCAAAAAGCTCACCGGGCTCGACTTGCGTGAATTCGATCACGCCATCACATTCAAAGTAGCTCTCATGGTCAAGAAATACATCGCGTCAAAACCTTCGCTTTATTAAAAAGGACAGGCAGTCATGATAGAATTTCAGAACGTTTCCATGGTATATCCCAGCGGGACAGTCGCGCTGAGGAACGTCAATCTCACCATTGAAGACGGCGAGTTCGTCTTTATCGTCGGCAAATCCGGCGCCGGCAAGACCACGCTCACCAAGCTTCTTATGTGCGAAGAGCGCGTTTCCGGCGGAAAGCTGCGCGTAGGCAATTTCAAGCTCGAAAAGCTGCCCAAGCGCAAAGTTCCGTACCTGCGCCGCACAATGGGCGTGGTGTTTCAGGATTTCCGCCTTTTCGGCAACAAGACCGTTTACGAAAACGTGGCGTTCGCGCTGCGGGTCATCGGCGAACGGCCTTCTGTAATAAAACAAAAAGTTCCTGCGTTCCTTAACCTTGTCGAACTTACCGATAAAGCCGACCGCTTCCCGGACGAGCTTTCGGGCGGTGAACAGCAGCGTGTGGCGTTTGCCCGCGCGCTTGTCAACAACCCGCAGATGATCATCGCCGACGAGCCCACCGGCAACGTCGACCCCGAAATGTCGAGCGAGCTGATGGATCTGCTTATGCGCGTCAACCGGCTCGGCAAGACCGTTATAGTCGTCACGCACGAACGCAACCTTGTCAATCACTACAACAAGCGCGTCGTCACCATCCAGGACGGCGAAGTCGCTTCTGACCGGGCGGGAGGCTATGACGAATGAGAATAATACGCAATTTCTTTTATCTTATAGGGCAGGGGTTCGTGGGCGTGTTCCGCAACTCCATAATGTCCACCGCTTCTATACTCATACTCGTTTGCTGTATGCTCGTCATAGGCACGTTCACGCTCGTTATAGCGGGCGTCAACCAGAGTCTGGAGCAGGTCAAGGATCTTAACGTCATAATGGCGTATATCTCGCCTTCGGCGGGCGATGAACAGATCGCCGATATGCAAAAGCGCATAGTCGATTATTCCGAAGGCGTCAAATGCGTGTTCGTCAGCAAAGAAGAAGGGCTTGAAAAACTCAGGGAAGATTTCGGCGACGACCTTTATATAGGCGCGTATTTCGATCCTGAAGGCAGCGATGAGGAATCAGGCGTGACCCATACGATACGCGCGAACCCGCTGCCCGATTCGTTCGAGATCACCTTTGAAAACGACGTCCAGCCCGAAGCGCTGAACAATTTTGTAAGCACACTTAAAATAGAAGTTATGAACCCCAACGGCGTTATGGAAACGGTTTCCGGCATAACCGACACACGCCATCGCATAGGGCTTGTGGAAAAGTTCAGCAACGCCCGCAAAGGCATGGTGGTGCTCGCCGGGCTGCTTCTGGCGGTCCTGCTGGTCGTTTCGCTGTTCGTGATCATGAACACCGTCCGTCTCGGTATGTTCGCACGCCGCGATGAGATCGCGGTCATGCAATACGTCGGCGCCACCAAGACTTTCGTCGTCATGCCGTTCATAGTGGAAGGCGTGATAATCGGCTTGGTCGCCGCCGTGCTCGCGTTCATAGTTCAGTATTACCTTTACACCTACGTTATAACCGATATTGCGCTCAGCTACGGGCTCGGTACGCTTCCTCCGTTCGGCGGCTCAGCCAAGTTCATCGGCGGCGCGTTCCTCGGAGTAGGGCTTTTCGCCGGGGTGATCGCCAGCGGTATATCGGTCAAGCGGTATCTTAACGCCTGACGGCGTTCGGGAGGTCAAAAATACATGAAAAAAAGAATCTCTCTTTTGCTTTCGCTCCTTATGTTCGCTGTGTTCTGTATGCTCGCCCTGTCGGCGGCGCTGCCGCGCGTAAGCGCCAAAGAGACCACCATAAGCGAAGATCAGGAAGAACTGCGCCGGCTCACAAAAGAGCTTGAAAGCATAAAGCAAAAGCGTTCCGAAAGCAAAAAAGCCGCCGAAGAAGCGCAAAGCCAGTACGCCGGCACCGAAGCCGAAATGAACGCCATCCAGCTGGAGATCGACGCGCTCGATCAGGAACGCCAGATAACCGAAAGCATCGTTGCCACCAGCGAAAGCGTCATAGCCGGCCTCAAAGAAAGGATCGGCGAACAGACGGTAAAGATAAACGATCTTTACGATTCCTACGACAGCATACTCGTCTACTATTATAAATACGGCAAGCCCAGCGAACTAGAACTGCTTTCTTCTTCCGGCTCGCTCGCGGAATACCTCACCAAAAAGGATTACGTGAGTCTTATTCTCGAGAGCATGAAACAAAAAGAAAGCGAGATCGAAGCCGCGACTACCGACCTCGAAAACACATATACCGATCTTGTCAAGGTCTATGACAGTCTCGACCGGTATATAGAAGACATCAGCGCCATGCTCGACGAGCAGCGTGAGCTGTTCGACAAGCTCAACGATAAGCTCGGCGATTACGTCAGCGACGTCAAGCTCAGCGAAAAAGACGCTCAGGCGTACGCCGAACGTCAGGCATCGCTCCAGAAGAAGATCGACGCGCTCCAGAAACAGATAGAAGAGAAAAAATCGTATATAGATCCTTCTTTCTGCTGGCCTATCGACAGCGTTTACTGGAAAAACTGCTATATAAGCAGCGGCTACGGCACACGCAAAGACCCGTTCACCGGCGAAAAGCGCGTCCACAAGGGCGTGGATATCGCCGCCCCGTACGGGACGCCGGTCCAGGTGGTCAAGAGCGGCGTGGTGGTCGAAAGCTCCGACAACGGCGGCAGCGCCGGTATATGGATCAAAGTCCAGCACTATGACGGCTCTTACACTTCGTACCATCACCTTTCCAAGCGGCTGGTCAACGTCGGCGCCAAGGTCATCCAGGGGCAGATCATAGGCAAGGTCGGCTCCACCGGGCGTTCCACCGGTAACCACCTCCATTTCCAGGTCTACGAAGGGTCCGAGGTGGTCAACCCCAAGAAATATCTCGACAAATACATTCTGAAAGCGCTCGACATACATCATTATTTCGATTGAATCATAAGGACGTATATGCATTATGACAAAACCCAGATTAAGTATCCTCACCGCCGTCATACTGTGTTTGGCGGTCGCCTGCGCCACCTACGTCGCGGCTGCGGCGGTAAAATCGGTGCAGTATGAAGAAAAGCTCGACTCCATACAGCAGCAGCTCGCCGACACCGGATCCCGCAACGCCGAACTCACCGCCGAACTCGAAACGCTCCGTTCCATAGTTGGCGAAGTCGACGAGGAACGCATCGAAGCGGTCAACGCCGCAAAGCAAATATTGGCGGAAGCGCGCCGCACCGTGGAAACGCTGTACGTTTTCAAAGAGGGCTCGCAGTTCGCCATAGACGCTAACGAAGTGCAGAAAGCGGTCGACAACGCGTGCGCGGAGCTGATAAAGGACGATTCTGTCCCCGTTGAGGAGATCAAAGACGCGCTTATGTTCGCGTATTTCGACGCCATAAAAGATCCGTTCACCATGTATCACACGGCGGCGGATATGGAAGAGCTTGCCGAACAGAGCGAAGGCACGCTCTACGGCATAGGGATCTATATATATTTTGACGAAGACAATTCCGCGCTTTACGTCGAACGCGTCATGCCCGGCTCCCCGGCCGAAAAAGCGGGCCTTAAAATAGGCGACCGCATAAAGAGCATAGAGGGCGTGGAAATTTCCGGAGAGACCTACGAATCGTGCGTCGCTTCCGTTGCGGGCGAGCTCGGCACCGAAGTGAGCATCGTGCTTGACCGCGGCGGCGAAACGATCACGGTCAAACCGCTGCGCGGCGAAGTCCGTTCCACCGCGGTGTTCACCGACTATAAAGGCGATTACGCGTATATAAATATAAAGGAATTCACCGGTCACGTCGCCGAAGATTTCGCTTCGGCTGTCAGGGACGCCGAATCCAAAAACGTCAAGGGGTATATTTTCGACGTGCGCGATAATCCCGGCGGCGATCTCGGCATTATATGCGACGTGCTCGATATTCTGCTGCCCGAAGGCCCCATAGTGTCTATCGTTCAGTACAACGGTCAGACGTATCAGGAATCTTCCGATAAAAACTGCCTGAACAGCCCCATGGTCATACTTTGCAACGGCAATACCGCTTCGGCGGGCGAACTGTTCACAAGCGCTTTGCAGAACTACGCTCACCGCGGCGAACTCAAAGCCGCAGTCATAGGCGAAACAACTTTCGGCAAAGGCACCATGCAGCAGATATACTACCTTTCCGACCGCAGCGGGTTCCGCGTTTCCATGGCGTATTACAACCCGCCTTACGGCGAAAACTATCATCTCGCGGGCGTCAAGCCGGATCTCGAAGTGGAACAGAGTCTTAACGTAACGGCGCATCCTTTCCTGCGCGGGGGCGAAGACGATCTGCAGTATCTGGCGGCGGTCGAATGGCTCGAAAACGCATCTGAAAAATAAATTTTAATATATTTAGGAGAAAACTTACAATGGCAAAACAGATATTTGTTTCTAAAGAAGGGTATGCAAAGCTCCAATCCGAACTCGAATACCTCAAAACGGTAAAAAGAAAAGAAGTCGCTCAGGCAATAGCTAAAGCCCGCGCATACGGCGACCTTTCGGAAAACAGCGAATACGACGAGGCGAAGAACGAACAGGCGGAAGTCGAAACACGTATAGCCAACCTCGAACAGACAATAGAAAACGCCGTCGTGCTCGACGACAGCGACGTCAAGACCGATAAAGTCAGCGTAGGCAACCTCGTTAAAATATACGATTTTGAACGCGATAAGGAATCGGAATACCGCGTTGTCGGCTCTACCGAATCCGATCCGTTCGCCGTGCCGCAGTGCGTTTCCGACGATTCGCCCGTTGGCAAAGCGCTCATTGGCGCGCGCAAGGGCGACACCGTCAATATCGAAACCCCCAAGGGCGTCTACAGATGCACCGTGGTATCTATCTCTAAGTAATTATACAAAAAGGAACATCATTATGAGCGAAGAACTTAAGAATACCGAAAATCAGTCCGAAGCCGAACAGCAGAACGAGATCGCTCTGCGCCGCAAAAAGCTGGAAGATCTCAAAGCCGCGGGCAAGGACCCTTTTACGATCGTAAAATACGACCGCGATTCGCTCGCCGCTCAGATCAAGGCGGACTTTGCCTCGTACGAAAACAAAGAAGTTTCCGTTGCCGGCAGGATCATGTCCAGGCGCATAATGGGCAAGGCGAGCTTTGCCACCATATCCGACAACAGCGGCTCCATACAGAGCTATATAAGCATAAACGACCTGGGCGAAGAAGCTTATTCCGCGTTCAAAAAAATGGATATCGGCGATATTGTCGGCATAAAGGGATTTGTGTTCCTCACCCGCACGGGCGAAATATCGGTCCACGCACATTCGCTCACTCTGCTCGCAAAATCTCTGCTCCCCCTGCCGGAAAAATTCCACGGCTTAAAGGACGTCGACACGCGTTACCGCCAGCGTTATCTCGATCTCATAGTCAATCCCGAAGTAAAGGAAACGTTCGTCAAGCGTTCGCGCATACTCAGCGAGATACGCGCATATCTGGACGGCAAGGGATTTTTGGAAGTCGATACACCCATACTCACTCCGTTCGAGATCGGCGCTACCGCGCGCCCGTTCAAAACGCATCATAATACGCTGGATATGGATATGTACCTGCGTATAGAGACCGAGCTTTATCTTAAACGCCTTATCGTCGGCGGGTTCGACAAAGTCTACGAAGTCGGGCGCATTTTCCGCAACGAAGGCATGGACACCAAGCATAATCCCGAATTCACCTCGATCGAGCTGTATCAGGCGTACACCGATTACAAGGGGATGATGGATCTGGTCGTCGAAATGAACACCATGCTTGCCGAAAAGATCTGCGGCAGCAAGGTCATCACCTACCAGGGCAAACAGATAGATATGGGCCGCTGGGAACGCATGACTATGGCTGAATCGGTCAAAAAGTACGCCGGCGTGGATTATTACGAATGGCAAAGCGATGCTGACGCCCGCGCCGCGGCCGCCGAAAAGCACGTCCCCATCCCCGCGGACGCCACCAAAGGCACCGTGCTCGCCGAACTGTTCGACGCGTTTGTAGAAGAAAACCTTATCCAGCCCACCATCATATACGATTACCCGGTCGAGATCAGCCCGCTCGCCAAAAAGAAACCCGGCGATCCGCTGTTCACCGAACGCTTTGAATACTTTATTAACGCCACGGAATTCGGCAACGCGTTTTCGGAACTCAACGACCCGGTCGACCAGAAAGAACGCTTCGAACGCCAGGTCGAAGAGAAGAGAAAGCAGGAACCCGATACCGCCGCGCAGGTCGATTACGATTACGTCACCGCGCTCGAATACGGGCTCGCGCCCACCGGCGGACTCGGTTTCGGTATAGACCGCCTG
>CACYCI010000055.1 GCA_902772845.1 uncultured Ruminococcus sp. | reverse complement strand
CTGGTGGGGACTACAGGGCTCGAACCTGTGACCTCCTGCTTGTAAGGCAGATGCTCTCCCAGCTGAGCTAAACCCCCGTTGCCGTTCTGTTGAACGACAAGCGCTATTATAGCATTCGGAAATGCAAAAGTCAATACTTTTTTTAAAAAGTATATGCAAAAGCGGCAAAATACGCGCCGCCGCATATCATTTGAAGCGGAACGATGCCAGCATACCGTCAAAAGCAGGTGAATACGCGCCATATTCGGCTGTGTCGGAAGCGAACAGCACCGAATAAACGTAGCCGTTCCTTATGCAGATGACCTGGATATACTTTATTTCCCTGCCGTCTATTACCGCGGAATATTCTTTGCGAGCAGCCACGACACCGCCGAGCTTCGGCTCGGATTCTTTGTCATATTCTTTTGTGATCGTGATGCCGCCGAGCACGGAATCGAGTTCGGATGAATACTCTTTCCAATAATCATACGCGCCGTATGCGGTTTTTTCGGGCGGAAGCGAAAACACGGTGACCGACACGGTGGCTCCCGCACCTTCGGGCGCGACTGCAGGCATCCCGTCATTGCGGATCACGCCCCAGCCGGAAGGATAATCGAACGAAAAATCGCCGTCGGCGCTGTTGAGCGTGCCGCCGGAATAATCTACCTCGGACGTCGTTTCCGGCTCCGTGCGCGCGGTAAATTCGAACGTGCTGAGCGCGGTTTCATACACCGGAAGAAAAGTCTCACGCATATCTTCCGCAGAGATAAATCTTACTATATAAGTACGGTCTTCGTAAACGCACCATGCGCAGCACGCGGACCTTTTCACTCCGGCGTGATCGATAGTATAATCTATGCGCTGAGCCGGCTTTCCGCCGAGAGTGATATCGGTCAGCCTCTTTTCGCCTTCTAAAGAATCGAACGACGAGTTCATGAATTCAGACAAGTCGCCATCCGTAAAATCGACTGTCACGGACGCCTGACTCACGCCTTCCCTGTTTGCAGGGGCTTGGAAAGCGATATAGGTGTCGGCGCGGAAAGACGATATATCGCAGAAATCCCAATCGCGTTCTATATTGAATTTATAGCCGCCCAGGGTGTTTTCGTACGTTTTAAGGTCTGCGCCCCCGTTGCCGGAGCAGGCGCAAAGCAGAAGCAGCGCCAGCAATGATATAACGGCAGCAAAACGTTTCATAATGTTTCCTCCGCGAATAATCGTAGTATTATGTAATATTATATCATACGGCAACGCATTTTTCAATAATATTGTTTATTTTTCCGATTTTTGAAAATGCGCTTGCAGAGCGGCAACTTTTATGATATGATAAAGGGGCTGGTGAATTTATGAAAATACTGATCATTTCCGATACGCACGGGCAAAGGTCCGCCGCAGAGGACGCTTTTCTTAAAGAAACGCCGGACGCCGTATTCTTCCTCGGCGACGGTACCGACGACATGGAACATCTTTCCAGAGTGTTCCCTTCGGCAAACGTTTTCGCCGTAAAAGGCAATTGCGACTGCTTTGCCGAATACCCGCCTTATATAGTTGAAACGGTCGGCGGAGTTCGGATCTTCGCCTGCCACGGCCACAGCCACGGTGTAAAAAGCGGGCTCGAACAGCTGATCTCTTCCGCCAAATCAGCCGGAGCTGATATCGCTCTGTTCGGGCACACTCATAAAGCCCTGTTCCGGCGCGAGCCCGGCATGGTACTGCTCAACCCCGGTTCGCTCGGCTATTACGGTACATACGCAGTAGTGAACGCCGCCGACGGAGCGTTCGACTGCGAACTGAAATCTTTATAAGTCAAAATCATCCAAACGTATTCAAGGACGTGAAAACATGAACGAAACCATATACGGGATATTTCTTCTGCTCGGCGGTATAGGTCTGTTCCTTTACGGTATCAATTTCACTTCCAAATCTTTGGAAGACGCGGCAGGCGACAAACTCAGCCGCATACTGGAAAAAGCCACCAGCAAAGGCGTATATGCCTTTATAGTGGGCATTGTGGTCACCGCGCTGATACAAAGCTCCGGCGCCGCAAGCGTGCTCACAGTGGGCTTTGTATCTTCCGGCTTTATGGATCTGACCAAAGCGCTGTACGTTATGCTCGGCGCGAATATCGGTACCACGATCACATCACAGATCATAGCGTTCAAGATAGACGCCGTCGCTCCGCTGATCCTGTTTGTCGGCGCGGCACTTCTGCTTTTTGTAAAAAAGCGCGTTGTCAAAAAAGCGGGTTCAATAATACTCGGGTTCGGGCTGCTGTTCGTAGGCATACTCATAATGAACACCGCGGTCGACAAGCTGCCAATTGACGATATAATCGTAGAATTCCTCGCCACTTTCGGCAATCCGTTCGTATGCTTCGGTCTGGGCGTACTTATAACGGCGCTTATACAGTCCTCTTCCGCTTCCATCGGTATATTGCAGGTACTCGTTTCCACATCCACGGTCATTTCCGGGATCGCGCTTCGCGACGTGATGTATATAATAATAGGCATGAACGTCGGCGCGGTGATGCCGGTTATACTCGTTTCGTTCGGCGCTAACCGCCGTTCCAAACGCGCCGCGGCGGCAAGCGTGATATCCAAGCTCGCCGGCGCAGTGCTTTTCACAGTCCTGCTGCTCATCTTCCCCGCAATAACGGATCTCGCCGTCAAGATCAGCCCCGCAGGCGACGTTTCCAGGCAGATCGCAAATTTCCATCTTTTGTTCAACATCATAGCCAACCTGGCTGTCATACCGCTTTGCAGACCGATATGCGCTTTTGTCACACGGCTCATGCCCGATGACGAAAAAGAAGAGTATACTTCCAAAAAGCTTATGTATATAAGCAGCAATTCGCTGATGAACCCCGCGCTGGGCATACGTCAGGTCAAGCAGGAAGTAATGCGCATGGCGTATATCACGCGCGACAACATCAAGCTCGCGCTTGATTCGTTCTTTGAAATTGATCCCGACAAGGCCGAACGCGTGTTAGACGTGGAAAAGACAATAAACTACCTCAACCACGAAATAACCGGTTTCCTCGTTCAGCTGCACGGCAAGGCGCTTTTCGACGCCGATATTTCCGAAGCGGGCATAATGCTGAGAGTGGTCGCGGACATCGAGCGTATAGGCGACCACGCCGAAAACATAGCCGAATACACCGCTGAACTCAAGGAATCTGACGCCGTTATAAGCGAAGAAGGTCTTGCCGAGCTCCGTTCGATAGCCGAACGTTCAATCCAAACGCTGGAGCTTTCCATAGACGTTTACGACAAGCGTGAATTTGACCGTCTGGGCGATGTGAGCGAACTTGAAGAAGACGTGGACCGCATGCAGGAAGAATATATAGAAAATCATATCATACGGCTCAAAAACGAGCGCTGCGATCCGCGCGGCGGAGTTATTTTCACCGATATGATCACCGACCTCGAACGCTGCTCCGACCACGCCATAAACATCGCGTACGCCATAAACGGCGAAAAATCCACGGTCACAATGAAAAAAGCTTACGTAGTGACCCGCGACCTCAACGAATGATCATCCGCGTTTGCGGTGCGCCGCGACCTGCGCGCACAGACTGAGCGCGAGTATCACAAGCGCGATAAGCGCAAAATCGTCTTTATAAAACATCCTGCTCCCGCACAGTAACGCCTGCGCCGTCTCTGACTCCGCGACGAACCGTGCGGGGGTTTCGTTTAGCCGTGCGAAAAGCCAGAAGGCGAAGACCACCGGGAACGCATAGAAATAATAACTGCGTCTGCCGTTTCTGCTCAGCGCGTTGCGCAGCGAAAGCACGATATCGGCGGCAAAAGCCGCCAGTACGGCGACCGAAGCGAACACCATGCCTTCCACCGGGAACACGTCTCCATTCCCCACGGCTTCGGATATCTGAACGCAGATGCCGGCAAAATCGCGGCAAAGAGGATAAAACGCCGCCGACGCGGCAAGCAGCGTCAGCGCGAGCGCCGCAATATCCCAAAATTTTCCGCTGCGGCGGACTTTTTCTTTTGCGCACGGCGCGCCCGTTTCAGTTTTTTCGGGCGAGTCGGCCGGCAGCAGGCAGGTTGCTTCAGGCGGATATTCCAGCAGTTTTTCTTCGGTCGTTATAACCGGCAGCTCGCCAAGCTCGCGGAACGGCCGTACGGTTTCGCCGCACACGGCGCAATCTACCGCGTCGTCGGGCAATTCGGCGCCGCATTTGGTACAGATCATTTTTATCTTCTCCTTTGCTTTTGACTTACGGAAAAATTATATTCCCTATGCAAAAGCTTTGTCAAGAAAGAAGAAAAGGGCTTTCGCCCTTGTTTTGTATGCTTTTGTCGACGTTTTACGAAATAACGCGCAAGCATTCTTCTATAAGCCGTTCTTCTTCGGAGGTATCGGCTTTTTCGCGTTTTTTGCCCATAAGGCGCTTCTGCGCCGAAGCGAGCACCTTGCGCGCGTAAAGGACGAATTCCGCGGTGTTCGGACGCAGCTTGCCCAGATAGGCGTCCGCGTACGAATATGCCTCTTCCGCCCCGGTATATTCAGCTGCGAGCACCGCGTACGGCTTGCGATTTTCGTACGAATAAACTTCCTCTTTCACGGAATAACCGTTATCCCACAAAAAGCCGCGCAAAACTTCCGCGTTCGTCATTGGCTGAAGCACCCACCGCGCCGTTCTGCCCGGCGCGCGGCGGACTATGTCGGCTATCATTATACCGCCCATACCGCAAACGAAAGCAGTATCGTAATATCCGTCGACGTTATCGAACCCGTCGGAAAGGAAAAAGCGCATTCTTTCCGTCACCCCGTATTTCGCTGCGGTCGCTTTGCAGCGTTCCAGCGGCATGGCGTTTATATCGCTTGCGGCTGCCCGCAGACATATACCCTGCGTGAGCAGCCAGACCGGCAAAAAGCCGTGGTCGGAACCTATATCTATAATACTTTCGCCGCGGCAAAGCGACGCCGCCGAAAGCAGGCGCTTGCCCGGATTCATTCCTTCACCCCGAAAAATCCGTTGGCGCATTTTACGGCGGCTACCGCGTCTGCGGCGTAGTAATCGGCGTTGATGGCGCGCGCATATTCGCCGTTGAGCACGGCGCCGCCGACCATGACCCTGCATTGCGGTGCTTTTTCATGCAGCAGACGGATCGTCTTTTCCATATTGACCACCGTGGTAGTCATGAGCGCGGAAAGCCCGACAAGCCGCGCGCCCGTGCTTTCGACCGCGTCGAGCACCGTTTCGGGAGCCACGTCCTTGCCCAGATCTATAACGTTGTAGCCGTAATTTTCAAGCAGGGCTTTTACTATGTTCTTCCCTATATCGTGTATATCGCCCTGAACGGTAGCCATTATTATCTTTTCGCCGCCTTCGGCTTTTCCGGAATATGCGCTTTTGAGCACGTCGAAAGCAGATCTTGCGGCGTCAGCGGACATGAGCAGCTGCGGCAGGAACGATTTTCCGCTTTCATAATCCGCTCCCACTTCATCCAGCGCGGGGATCAGTTCGCCGTTGATTATATCCATGGGCGAAGCGGTCAAAAGCAGCTCCGAAGCGAGAGAAGCCGCCTGATCGGCAAGCCCGAATACCACAGCGGAACGCAGAGTTACGTCGCCGCCGTCGAATTTGCGCACGCCTGTATCGCCTACGGCGAATTCGCCGTAGCTGCCGCTGTTCACGAACGAGCGGTACGATTCCGCCACCGGCGCGGAAAGCGGATTCATAATTGCCGCGGAAAGCCCGCGTCCCAGCGCCGCGCTCAGGAACGAGGCGTTGAGTTTTTCGCGTTCCGGCAGACCGAACGAAATATTGGAAACGCCGAGTATGGAACAGAGCCCGTATTCTTGCCTGACGAGCTCTATGGTGTCGAGCGTTTTGTTCCCCGCTTCGGGGTCCGTGGCGGCGGTGGTGACTAATCCGTCCGCGATAAGGTCGCAGGCGGATATGCCGTATTCCGCGGCGCGGCGTACTATGCGCCCTATGACTTCGGCGCGGCCGGAAGCTGTGTCCGGAATGGTCTTATCGTCCATGGCAAGGCAAACAACGGCGCCGCCGTATTTTTTGACGAGCGGGAACACGGCGTCCATGGAGGCGGGCGACGCGTTGACGGAATTGATGAGCGGTTTGCCGTTATACACGCGCAGCGCCTTTTCAAGTGCGGTTTTGTCCGCGGTGTCTATCTGCAGCGGAAGCTCGGTGACTTTTTGCGCCGCGGTGACCGCGCGCACGAGCATCGCGGGTTCGTCTATGCCCGGAAGACCGACGTTGATATCCAGGATATCGGCGCCCGCGGCGGTCTGCGAAACCGCTTCGCGCATTATATAACTCATATCGTTTTCCCTGAGCGCCGCCTTCATGGCGGATTTGCCCGTGGGATTGATCCTTTCGCCTATGACTATCGGCTTTTTGCCGAATTCAGTCACCCTGCTGCGCGAAGATACGCAAGTCAAGGCGCTGTTTTTGACCGGCGCCGGCACATAGCCGGACATTTCGGCGGCGAGTCTGGAAATATATCCGCTGTCTGTACCGCAGCATCCGCCGAGTGCGCTCGCACCGCATTCCGCGAGCTTTCGGCAAGACGCGGCGTATTCTTCCGGCGTCACGTCATAGCGCGCGCAGCCGTGTTCATCGCCGTGAGGCAGACCCGCGTTGGGAGAACAAAGCACGGGAACGTTTACGTACGGCATCATCCTCGGGAGCACACGCAGGAACTGTTCCGGCCCTTCGCCGCAGTTGAGCCCTATACCGTCGACGCCCATTGAGCACAGCATGACCGCCGCGGCGGCCGGCTCTCCGCCGGAAATAAGGCGGTCGTCTTTACCGGGCATCATAGTGATGATCACGGGGAGATCTGTATTCTCACGCGCGGCGAGCAGCGCCGCTTTCATTTCGTAAGGATCGGAAAAAGTTTCGTAAAGTATAAGGTCGGCGCCCGCGTCACGCGCGGAAACGCATATTTCCGCAAACGCCGAGACCGCTTCTTCAAAGCCGAGATCGCCGAGCGGAGCAAGCAGGCGGCCCAAAGGACCGGCAGAAAGCGCCACGAACACCTGCTTTTGCGCTTTTTCGGCTTCGGCGCGCGCCAAAGCGACGGCGCGTTTTATGACAGCGTCGTGATCCATACCGCGTTCGCGCATTTTGAACGGGTTTGCGCCGAACGTGTTTGTCGCTATAACGTCGCAGCCCGCCTCTATATACGCGCGGTGAAGCGCCGAGACCTGCTCCGGATGCGAAAAATTCCATTCTTCCGGCAGCTCGCCCGCGCCGAGCCCCGCTTTTTGCAGAGCGGTCCCGGTGGAGCCGTCGAACAGCATGAATTTTTTGCCGAAAACGTCCTTGAAACGCATCATATCACCTTTCTATGCTCTGCATTATGGCTTTTGCGATCGCCGGGCGGTTCATGGTGTAGATATGTATATGCCGCACGCCCTCTTTGATAAGTCCGTTGATCTGCTTTACCGAAAATTCAATCCCCGCCCTGCCGATATCAGGCGTTCCGCCGTATTTTTGCAACAGCGCGGCGAGCTCCGGTGTGACGCGGCAGTTGGAAAGGCGGATCATTTTTTCTATGCTTGCGGCGTTGCTGACCGGCATTATCCCCGCGATAACAGGTGCTTTTATTCCCGCGGCGCGGACGTGTTCGCAAAACGAAAGGAAAGCGCCGTTATCGAAAAACAGCTGCGACGTAAAAAACTGCACGCCTTTTTCGTACTTTACGCGCATATAGTATAAGTCTTTTTCCATATCTTCGCTTTCCGGATGTCCTTCCGGATAGCAGGCGCCGCCTATGCAGAAATCCCCGTGGCTTTTCAGTTCTTCCACAAGATCCGAAGCGTGTGCATAATCGAACGCCATCCTGCCTTCAGGCGGAATGTCGCCTCTGAGCGCGAGCACGTTTTCTATTCCGTTACGCGATAATTCGCGTATTACCTGCGCGACTTTCTCTTTTGTGGACGAAACGCAAGTGAGGTGCGCCAGCGCGGGGATCCCGTGTGAAGATATTTCTTTTGCTATTTCCACGGTGTATTCCGAAGTTCCGCCCGTGGCGCCGTATGTGCACGAAATGAACGACGGCGAAAGCGCCGCGGTCTGCGCGACCGTCTCTTTTACCTCCGCCAGCTTTTCGAACTGCTTTGGCGGAAAAAGCTCGCACGAAACGGTGATAGCGTCCTTTGCGAGCAGCCCGGATATTTTCATTCTTTGACCTCTCTCTTTACAAACTCTTCTGTTGCCGCCGAGATCGCCGCCTTGCCGTTGGTGAGCGCCACTATATCTTCCGTAACGGAAGGCAAGCGCCCGATATCCGCAACGCATTCGTTCACGACAAAATCCGAAAACACGGTGTCTTTGACGTCGACACCGTTTTTGCGGAAATAATAAGAAAGCTTCTGATGGTCCGAATAATCGGAAGTCACGGAAAAGCGGGCGCATTTTGCCCATTCGGCGCGGCCCGCGGCCTGAATCGCGAGCTTTGCCGCAGCGGTATACGCGCGCACCAGCCCGCCGGTACCTAAAAGTATGCCGCCGAAATACCGCGTTACCACCACCGCGGCGTCGGTGACGCCTTCCTTGCGCAAGACGTCCAGCACTGGCATTCCCGCCGTGCCGTGAGGTTCACCATCGTCGGAAAAACGGCAGGCGTTGTTTTCGCGCAATATATACGCATAGACGTTATGGGTGGCGTCGGCGTATTTTTTGCGGACGGAATTTATGAATTCCAGCGCTTCGGATTCTGCGGCGACAGGGATCGCGCTGCCGATGAACAGCGACTTGCGTTCGGTGAATTCCGCGGTAGCGGGGCGGAAAAGACTAAGATATGCGTCCATTTTTGCAGAATTCGTTATAGACGGCGCGTATGGCGGCCTCGAAATCCTGTTCTGCGACGCCTATGATTATATTGAGCTCGGAAGAGCCCTGATCGATCATACGGATGTTTATCCCCTCGCGGGCGATCGCCGAAAAGACGCGGCTCGCGGTGCCGGGATAGTTGACCATGCCGCGGCCGACCACGGCGATAAGCGCAAGATCCTGAGTTATGGAAATATTGTCCGGCGTGACCATGCGCGCGAGCTTGGAAAGCAGAAAACCCTCGCGTTCCTTTATCTGCGCGGTCTCGACGATGACCGACATGGTATCTATGCCCGAAGGCAGATGCTCGAAGCAGATGTTCATATCGTAAAACGCCTGAAGCACTTTCATGCCGAAGCCGACTTCCACGTTCATCATGTCTTTTTCGAGATGGACGACAGAAAAGCCCTTCTTGCCGGCGATGCCGGTGATGATATCCGGAGCGGATTCTTCGCTTTCGGAAACGATCATGGTGCCGGGATCGGAAGGATCGTTGGTATTGCGTATATTAATGGGTATCCCGGCAAGCTTGACCGGGAAGATGGAATCTTCATGGAGCACGGTCGCGCCCATATACGAAAGCTCGCGCAGTTCGCGGTAGGTTATCTTGTGTATGGGACGCGGATCTTTCACTATGCGCGGGTCACACATCAAAAAGCCCGAAACGTCCGTCCAGTTTTCGTAGATATCAGCCATCACCGCCCGCGCGACTATGGCGCCGGTTATATCGCTCCCCCCGCGTGAAAAAGTCTTTATATCTCCGCAGGGCATAGCGCCGTAGAATCCCGGGACAACCGCGTGCTCAAGTTCGAGCAGGCGTTCGGAAGCGAACAGATTGGTACGGTCGGCGTCGAACACTTTATCGGGCCCGAAAAAGATGATGTCAGCCGCGTCGACAAAATCGTAACCTATATATTGCGCCAGCACGAGTCCGTTCAGATATTCGCCGCGGCTGGCGACGTAATCGAGCGTGGCGCCGCGTTTGAGTTCGGATTCGATCTTTTCGAATTCGCCGTCCAGCGAATAATCCATGCCGAGCCCACGGATTATGGAGTCGTAACGCGCCTTTATATCCGCGAGCAGCGGTTTGTAATTCACGCCGTCGGTAGCCAGACCGCAGCAGCGTATGAGCATATCGGTGACCTTGCGGTCATCGGCGGCGCATTTCCCGGGCGCCGAAGGGACGACGTAACGTCGCGTGGGATCCGCAAGTATAATATCCGCCGCCTTTTTAAAATGCTCGGCGTCGGCGAGCGAAGACCCTCCGAATTTGACGACCTTTATAAAGTTTCTGTCTGCCATTAGCTATCAGCTCCGTTGAAAAATGTTGATATTTAATAATATTAAATATTAGCACAATTAGCGACAAAATGCAAGTATTTTAATACATATTTCGTGCATTTCCGCAATGAATATTATATGCATTTTGCATCATTTCCGCCATATCCGGCCACGAATTTCAAACAAAAACAAAAAAAGCCGCCTTTCGGCTGCTTACGGCGGAAAAACTTTATGGTCTGATCCTTTGCCCCGTTGTAAAGGCATGGCAACACAAAAAAACTGCTAAAAACGAAAAACGACCCTGCCGCTAAAAAGCAGACGGGCCGTTTATGGCGTTCCCGAGGTGATTCGAACACCCGACCTGCCGCTTAGGAGGCGGCCGCTCTATCCTGCTGAGCTACGGAAACGTGTGATGTG
>CACYCI010000054.1 GCA_902772845.1 uncultured Ruminococcus sp. | reverse complement strand
CCCGACGACAGGCATACTGCTCGACCGCTTGAGCTACGACAACTTTCTGAAGAGCGACGGCGATTTTCTGGTCGAATCGTATCAAAGCAAGAAGCATTACGGAGCAAAGGCGTATTACGAATGCACGAGCGACCTTTACGGCAGCTACTTCTGGGACTATGTGAAAAGCGCGATATTTACGTTTGCGGAGAATGATTACTGGTACATCGATTCCGATGGCGTTTTCAAGCGTCGCGTGACAGAAGGCGTGGTCGAGCTTGCGGATCACGACAGCCGCTGGTTCGTTTACAACGACGGCAAGCGCACCAATTCTTATTACAGTTCAAGCTATGCCGCTTTGGAATTTTACGGAAGAAACTTTTATTACAACGATTGCGACCGCGTCTACAAGTATTCGCTCGACGACGGGACCGAGACGGTGGTCTTTGAAAACGCCGACATATCGCTCGGCAACATCTACGGTCTGCGCCGCAACGGCGACGTGCTTTCCATAGAGATAAGCACCGACCCGTTCACAAAAGGCGTGATAAAGACTTTGACTCTTGAAAAAGAGCAAGGAGATGTATCTGTGCCTGGCGATTTCACAGGCGACGGCGAAGTGGATTCTACCGACGCTGTCTATCTGCTCCGCCACGTCCTCTTCCCCGCCGATTTCCCCATAGAAGCCGACGGCGACATAGATCGCAACGGCAAAGTGGATTCTGCGGACGCTATCTATTTGCTCCGCCACGTCCTCTTCCCCGACGATTATCCTCTGCTGTTCACAACTGACTGAGCCCGCTTTTGCGATTTTTAAAAGCATTAGCGCCCGCGGAGACATCAGTTCCCCGCGGGCGCTTTTTTATTGATTCTATTTTTCGTACGGCTCGAACACTCTGAAATCTTCTACTATGCCGATCTCGTCAAGATAAAACCTGTTGCCATTGTATCTGCCGGTATCCGAATAATCCCAGAACATATACACGCCGCTGACAGTTTTATAATGATAGGAATTGTTTACCGACTCGGCGCCTGAACCTGTGCCGGCGCGGTATTTGAAATCGCTGACGGGGAAAGCCAGCCAGCCCCTGAATCCGTGTACGTCGGTTTCCTGCTGTTCGCCGAAACATCCGTCGTTGCCGTGAGTGTAACGCACCCATTCATCCGCGCCTTCCGCAAGATACCAGAAATACTGGTCGGTGCGATAGTCTTCTTCGTCGGTGGTGAAAAGCGAACCTTCATGCGCCATCAGCCCGAAATTGGCTTTCCTGAACCCCACGTCGGAAAAATCCACCCACACTCGCAGGTAGCCGACAGACGGGAATCCGGTGCTCCATTTGTTAGCGCCGTTCGCCATAAGATACAACCCGCGGTTTTCGGTATCGGTAGACCATACAGCTATACACGGGCTGTTTTTATACCCGTGCGTGCCGTCAACGGCAAAGCAGGCGGCAGACGAGCTTTCGCCGCTGTTCCAGGCGCCCGCGAAAACGTCGCCGGTCCCCACAGTGCCGTACGCAAGGTTCCCGACCGAGCGCGAAAGCACCGGCTCGCCTTCCTTTTGGGGAAGGACGTCGAAATTTGCAAAAGTGCCGCGGAAATTCACGTCGAGATCGCTCGAATAAGTGACGTCGGCTCCTTTTTTCGTCGAGAACGAAGCGCATATCGGTTCGCCCTTTTTGCCGAAACAGTCGACCGGCGTGACCGCGACTTCGTATTCCGTACCGTCTTTGAGCGCGGTAACAGTAAACGTTATATCCTTTGCGAGCGGCTCGAAATAATACTCAGAAAAGCAGGCGAAATGACTTTTATCTCCGTCCGGCGACACGCAGTCGATATCGTAAGAATAAATACATTCGCCGTCAAACGCCTGGGGGAACCGGATCGTCGCGGAGCTTTCGGTGATCCCGTATACTTCCGGGACGGCGTCGCTAGCGAAATAAGGGATATCGGCGGTCACGGCGCGGTCCTTATAGCGAAAGACCGACGGATCCTTTTTGGAATCTATATAATAGGTCATGACGGCGTCTTCGTCATCCGTGTTGGAAGGCGTTTTGAAAAAGCTCTTTGTAAGGATATTGAATGGCATGACCTTTACGCGGTAGTCGGCGGATATCTCGACTATGTAATACTGCCCGGCGTAGTTTGCCCGGTCGGGTATGGTCCCGCGCGACATGCCGCTTTCCATTTCGAAATACGAAAGCGTGCCGGTACCGAAAGCGGTGAAAGCGCCCTGCCAGACAGAGCGGGGATCGTTTATAGGTCCGTGTGAATGGCCGGAAAAATCGATCACCTGCGGGTACGCCGAAAGCGCGGATCTGAGCTGTGCCGAATTTGAAGCGTACCATTCCGGCGAAACATACACGGTGTCCTTGATATGATGATGCCGGAAAACGATAATGGGGCGGTCGCTGCCGCCTTCTTCGGCGGCGGCCTTGAGTTCATTTTTTAGAAATTTGACCGAGCTTGCCGAATACCCGGTCTCGGAATTCGGGGAGATCCCTATAAAATGGAAGCCGTTTATGACCAGATGCTTGTCCAGCCGGTCGTCCATTTCTGCAAGATACACCGGAGCTCCGCCTTCGTAAAGCTCGTGGTTGCCCATTACGGTGATCAACTGCGTTCCTTCCCTGATCCCCTCTTTTACCGCGCTTTTGAAAGCGGCGTATTCGTAAGCAAGCCCCTTGTTGGTGAGGTCTCCCACCGCTACCACGGCGTCAAGTTTTTGGTAATCGGGATCGCTTTCCGCATACGCGTAAGCGGTGTTGAAGAGGTCTACGAATCTGCGGTACGAAGCGTCGGACGACGAGCTTATATGTATGTCGGAAGCAACGGCGAAACGTATTACCGGGATAAAAGGCGTTTCCGGCTCCGGAACGGAAATTTCGGAGCTTTCTTCGGAAATGTCTGCCGCTACGGAGCTTTCTTCGGAAACCGTTTCGCTTTCGGCAGGCGCGGAAGACGGGGCGATTTCGTGCCCGTTGTTCCCGCCGCACGCGCCGAAGAAGGCGGAAGCGCAGACGGAAAGGCAAATAAACGTGATGAACAGACCGTGTTTCTTCATGATCTTCTCCTAATAAGGCAAAAGGACGCAGTTCATTGCCTGAATCCTTTTCCGATTATTTCGCTTGTATTTGTTATGAATATGAACGCGTTGGGGTCGCATTTCTTGACGTGCCGCTTAAGGATCAGCGCTTCGGAGCGTTTACACGCCACCATGATCAGCTTTTTATTTTCGTGCGTGAAACCGCCTTGCGCATCGGATATCGTTACGCCGTGGTGAAGCTCGTTCATTATGAACCCCGCGATCTCGTCGCACTTTGTGGTGACGATTGTAAAGTATTTACAAAGCGTGAGGTTTTCTATGAATACGTCCACCGCGGTGGTCTTGATGATAAGTCCCATCAGCGAAAACATGCCGGTCTTGATATCGAACACGAAAAACGCCGCCGCCGTTATAAGGCCGTCTGTAATAAGCAGCGCTTTGCCTATATCGATATCGGTATACTTGCGTAAAATCATGGCTGTGATATCCGTGCCGCCGGTAGAAGCGCCCATATTGAAAACGAGCGAAGAGCCGAGCGCCGAAAGCAGCATGGCGTAGAGCAGTTCCAGAAGCGGCTGATCTGTGAGCGGCTGCGCGAGCGGCACGAACTTTTCAAAGATCACCATGGCGCCTGAAAACAGCAGACTTGAATACACTGTCTTTATGCCGAAAGAGTTGCCGACGAAAATAAAGCCGAGTATAAGCAGCAGCACGTTGAGTATGAGCACCATGAGAGACGGCGTTATGAACGGTATGAGCCCTCCGAGAAGCAGCGATATACCGCTGACGCCGCCGGTAGTGAAATTATTGGGGAATTTGAAGAAATAGACTCCCGCCGCAAGCACGAGCGTGCCTATTGTGATGAGCGCGTATTCCGCGGCGGTCTTTCTTGCCGAAAAAGCTTTTTTCGGCGTTGTTACCTGCGTTTGAGACAATTTCGATGCCTTTCGTTATCTTATTTTTTGAACTTGAACGTATAGTCGAATTCGGGGTTCTGCCTGTGCGCTTCACGCGTGACGGCGATCTGCTGGCGGACCTGTTCCGGACGCACTTCGTGCGGGACGTTTTCGGTAAAGAGGCGATAGATCTGATCGTAATATATACGCACGGCGGCTATGAAAGGCGCCTGAGGATCGCCATCCCAGCTTTCTTCGTACCATTTGAGCGTTTCGCCGCAGTACGCGGGGAATTTTTCGGGCGTGGTGTAGTAAGCGCCGACCACGTTATGCTGCTCCGGCGCTTCCTCGGGCTTGAAATACTTCCAGTCTATATGCGACATACTGCCCTTGAGACTTCCGCACGCGCCTTCAATCTTATAAGTATAGAGCGGATACGCGTCCGCGGAAGAGATTTCGAGATCGATCACGGGCTTGCCCGGCGCGGAAAGTATGAGCTTGCAATAATCTTCGGCGTCGCCGAAAACGTTGAGCGAATCCATACGGCAGAACACGTTCGGCATGCCGTCATACATATCCATTATATTCAGTGCCTGATCGAGCGGATGCGGACCGGTATTGGCAAGCGCACCGCCGTTATTTGCGAGCAGACACTGCCAGTCCCAACGCCTTGCGTAACCGTTGAACTGGATGGATACCTGCGCTATGCGCCCCAGGACGCCGCTTGCGAGTATTTCTTTGACTTTCAGGAAATACGCGGCAAAGCGCGACTGCTGGAAGATAAGCATCTTGCAGCCGTGCGACGCGGCGACGGAGCTGAGTATATCGAACTGTTCGACCGTGGGAACGAACGGTTTTTCGGTAAGTACGTTGAAGCCGTGTTCGAAAAGATCCCTGGTTATGTCGTAATGAAGATAGCTCGGCGTGGCGTTAATAACGAGGTCAATATCTTTTTTACCGAGAATGTCGTGATAATCGGAAAAAACCTCGCAGCCGAATTCGCGCGCGGCGCGTTCGCGGCGTTCGGGTATGGGGTCGACGACGGCGACCACTTTGAAACGTTCGGTATCTGATTTTAGATGAAGGCCGTGGATGTCTCTGCCGCTTCTCCCCTGACCGAGGATAGCCAATTTGAGCTGTTTCATGATAATTTTCACTTTCTGTTTTCTTTTTTGTTCGTCTGCCGCCATTATACCGCACAATGCCCCAAAAGTAAATAGTTATTTGCGCAGTTCGCTGTTTTTTATTGTAAAAACCTGCGGGAACGGGGATACCGAAAGCACGCCCGCGTCGTAGTAAAACGCCACGCCGTCCGGCACAAGATAAAACCTGCGGGGCGAAAAATCAAAGTACGCGCGTTTGCGCGCGTCGCGCCGGAAAAACGCTTCGCCGGTCGCCGTCTTTTCAGCCACGGCGGCGCATATCATATCCGTGACCGCCGTCCGCGCCCGCGGCGGGATAAAAGCGTCGGCGCTTTCAAGCGTTCCGTCCGACGCGTTCCACACCTGTGAAACGCGCGCGGTGTTCCCGCTCTTTTCTCCGTCGAATACGCGCGCGTCTAACACTACAGAAACGTATTCGGCGCTTTCAAACGTCACCCGAGCGGTCATGACCGCGCCGAAAGGGCGCTGCTTTTCCGCTTCTTTTTTAGCGCGTCCGAGCAGTTTTTTCGCGCAGAATGCGTCAAATCCCGCGCGTATCCCCGCGTAAAAGCCGTTTGCGCGTTCAGCAAAGGCGCAAGATGGCGCGAATTCGGGCAGCACCGCCGTGCTTATGACGAGCGTTCTGCCGTCGGGGTCGGGATACTCACGGCGTTCTTTTTGCAATACATACGATCTTTCCATTGTTTTCACCTTTAGATATTATGCCCGTCCTCCCCGCGATATTATCCCGCGTGAAAATACCAACGCCAAAAAGAACAATCCGGAATACGTCACGAGTTCGGCGCAAACTCCGCCGCAGGCGCGGACGAAACATCCCGCCGCGCCGCCCGCATAGCACGCGGCAAAAGCGGCGCCCGGGCGCGCGCCGCATATCCGTTCAGCGCATATTCCGGCAGCGAGCGAAAGCGGCATGAACGCCGCCGGAGCCGCCGGCATGGGGTTGCCGGGAATGAACGGCATTGCGAGCAGAAAAGGGACCGACAGCACGGCGAGCAAAGCGCCGGCGCCGGTGACGCCTTCTTTTTCGGCAAAGCATGAAAGCGCGGCGAAAGCGGCGAATGTGAACGAAACGGCGGCTCCGTACAAGGTGAAAAGAAAATAAAGATAAATCGCCGCTCCCCCGCAAGCGATAACGGCGACGCATGCCTTTTTGCGCACGAACGAAAAAGTGACAGCCGAAAGAGCGAACGCGCACGCGGAGATAGCGCAGTACGGCCCTTCGAATGCCAAAGCCGCGCCGGCAGAAGCGAAAGCAAGCGAGAGCGCGTTCACAGCTTTTCCCTCCTGCCCTGCGTTTTTTGCGGCACGGCGAGCACGAAATCGAACATGAAATCGCGCCGGAAAGGCATTATCCCCAGCAGATACGGCACGCCGAGTTCGTTTTTTGCGCACAGTACGCACAAGACCGCACCGGACGCGGCCGCAAGTCCGGCGAATCCGGCGGTCTCGGCCGCGAGCAGGAACAGAAGGCGCAAAAGCGAAGTGGTGTTCATATAGACCGGAACTACAAAATTTGCCACCGCCGAGACCGCCACCGCGAGGATGACTGTTGTAGAAGCTATGCCCGCGCGCGTTGCGGCGTCGCCTATGATGATAGACCCGACTATGCCCACGGCGTCGCCCACCGAACGCGGCATACGCAGACCGACTTCGCGCAGCATTTCAAAAACAAGGAGCATTATCAAAAGCTCCCAGAACAGCGGTATGGGTATGCCGCGGCGCAGTTTTTCCATGACCTCGTATATCTCCGCCGGGATGAGCTCGTGGCGGGAATCCGAAACGATGAGGAACAGAGCGGGAAGGTAAAGCGCCGTGAGCAGCGCCGCGAACCGAAGCAGCCGCATGAACGTGGCGTAGAACGGCGAACGCAGATAGTCTTCGGCGGATTGAAGCGATTCCATAAAGATATACGGCGCGGTAAGGACGAACGGCGAGCCGTCGCAAATTATCACCGCCCTGCCCGCAGCAAGCAGACTGGCGGCCTTATCGACTTTTTCGGTATATCCGAACGACGGGAAAAAACCGTATTTGTGTTTGCGTATAAGCGATTCGACGTTGCCGCTGTCGACTATGACCGAAGCCTGCGCGGCGTTCAGCTTTGCGCGCAAAAGGTCAGGCAGCCGTGCGGGGACGCGGCCTTCCACGTATAGCAGCGCCACGCGAGTGCGCGTGACGCCGCCTTTTACGAAACGTTCGCATTTAAGATCCGGAGTGCGTATGATCCGCCGAAGCAGACTTACGTTTTTGTCCATATCCTCCACAAAGGCTGTCTGCGCTCCCTTTACGGTTATATCCGTTTCGGCCTTTGCAGCGGATCTGCCGAAATAAGTGTCCGCCGAGCAAAGAACGCATATGAACTTTTCGTTCTGAAGCGCGACGAACGCGTTTCCGGTGCAAAGCGCCCCGAAAACCATTTCGGGATCTGATACTTCTTCTATCACCGCCGCCTGGATCAGCCCGCCGAGCGAGGCGGCGCCAGCCACACTTCCGCAGTTCATAAGCGGACGCAGAACGGTTTCGCTTATATAATCCTTGTCCGCAAGACCGCTTACCGAGCAGATCAACAGATCGCCGCCTTCCAGCGCCGCGCGGCGGACCGAAAGGTCGGCGCATCCGGCGAACCGCTCGCGAACGGCGCGTTCGGCTTCGTCTATGTTTTCAAACATTGCTATCACCCCAAAGCTATTTTTTTCCGCTTCAAAAAAAATATTCCTATATAAATTATTAACTTATTTTCTATTGACACCGTTGATTTAGATGGTATAATATATTTTGATAATGTATAAAGGTTTTCAGAAAGGTCGCTTTATGAAACTCAGAATATTTACCGTAATACTAACCGTTCTGGTCGTTTCGATGACGCTGGTATCTTGCATCGTCGCGCTGCCGATGAACGAATCGTCTTCCGACAGCGAAAAAAGCGGTCAGACTTCAGATAGCTCTTCCCCTGCGGAGCTCAGCAAAGACCCGGCTTCGGCCCCTGTAGAAAGCGGCACTTCTTCAATAAGCGAACAGTCGCCCGACCCCGTGTCCGGCGACGTCACGGGTGAAGAAAGCAGCATGCCGCCCGTTGAAGAAAGCAGCGAGCCCGCTGAAGAATCGTCCGAACCGCCCGTACATGAGTCTTCCGAACCGGCGGAGGAATCGTCCGGATCGTCGCACGGGTCTACTTCCCAGCCGGAAGAATACAAATATATCCCAGACGTGCCGGGGCTCCCTTACAAATCTTACGCGGGGGTAACAAAAAGCTCGATAAAAGCTTCGGAATATGACGCTTATTTCAAAGATTCCATGTTCATCGGTCTTTCCGTACTTGTGCATTTCAAGCTTTATACCGACAGCATGCAAGCTAAATATCCCGGCTTTTTGGGCAACGCCATTATTTTTGCAAGATCCAACTTTTCCGCCTATAACAATTTCCGCTATAAACCCACGGACGAAGATTCGGTACACCCGCTTTACAACGGCGAGAAAATGACCTGCGAGGACGCGGTGAAGGTTTCCGGCGTGAAGACCGTGTATCTTACCGTGATGGCGCTCAACGAGCTTGGTATATACAAGGACGACTGCGTAAAAAAGACGTTCGACAGCACCGTAAAGCTCATAAAAGCCATAAAAGCCAAGTCGCCTTCGGTACGCATAGTCATTCTCAGCAACACCTACATGGTTTACGATTTCAACAACTACAAGAACCTGAATAACGGCAACATTTCCGCGCTGAACAACATGGTGCTCGATTACTGCAATAAAAACGGAATGGATTTTGTGGACGTTTCCACCATGCTTATGGACGGCAACGTGCTGGCTGACAAATACTGCCGCGACGCGCATTCCGGCAGCGGCTGCCATTTGAACAACGACGGCTTTGCGATATGGACCTGCGTGCTCCGCAATTACGCATATCTCAAACAGAACGGCCTTTATAAGAACCCGCCGTTCATGCCCACCTATACCAAAAACAAATAAAACCACCGAAAAGAGGAACGAAAATGAAAAAAGCATTGGCATTACTGCTCATACTGGCCTGCGTGTTCTGCGCCGCCTGCACGGGAAGCGAAAAGAAACTTACGTGCACGGTGACCGAGCTGTTCGACAAGATCGGCGAAGTCAACGCCGAAGGCGATTTGTTCTCTTTGAGCAAGGACTTTCTCAGTGAGATGGGCATTTCCTCGTCACTTATCAAGTCCGGCGCGTTCATGATGCCAGAAGAGACCGCGGGCGTGGAATCCGTGGCGTTCTTCGAAGCCAGCGATTCCAATTCGGCCAAACTGATCAAGGCCGCGCTCGAAGCTTTTGTAAAAGCAACGCAGATCGAGCAAAAGGATTATAACGCGGATAACTACAAGGTGTCGCT
>CACYCI010000053.1 GCA_902772845.1 uncultured Ruminococcus sp. | reverse complement strand
TAAACGGGCTAACAAACCTGTTTGCAGAGTTTACGGGATGGTTTGCGTCCTAAACGAACGAAAACACAAAAAGTGAAGTTTGCCCTGACGGGCAAGTGATGTTACGGCTATCGCCGTAGTGATGATTGCCGCTGACGCGGCAAGTGATGCGATGTGTTCCGCTCACGTGCCGCAGGCACACATCACGCCCGAAGGGCGCATCACTTGGCGAAGCCAAACATCACGTTCCGCAAAGCGGAACACATCATTGAAAAAAGCACGCTTTCGCGTGCTTTTTTCTGGAGCTGGTGGTGAGATTCGGACTCACGACCTGCTGATTACGAATCAGCTGCACTACCCCTGTGCTACACCAGCATCCGCCCGCTTTTGCGGGCAGGGGATATTATAACATATAAAAAACGGTTTTGCAAGTGCTTTTTTTGCGTTTTACGCCTTTTCGGTTCATTTTTTGCCGCGCTTTTTTAACAGGATCAACGCCACCGCGGCGGCCGCCGCGACCGTTGCGCCGATACCCGTAAGGATCAGCGGCAGATTGACGCCTTTTTCGTTGCTGCCGGGCGTAGAAACGGGTTCTGTATCCGAAACGGGATCCGGGGCGGAGCTTTCGGGCACGGTGACCGGCTCTGCGGAGCTTTCGTCTTCGGGCTCGCTTACAGGCTCGCTTTCGGGCGCAAGAGCGTAAAGCTCGGCTGCGGCGATCATTATAGAGCCGGATTCCGAATTGTAGTACGGCGCGTAATGAGTGCGCCTGACAAAGCGGCGGTTGACGGCGTCTATGAATTTGTTGGCGAATTCGTAGTCTTTCATGGCGAGCGCGGCGCGCACGAGCATACACCACGGGTAGGTCCCCACGTCGAACGCGATCCATTTTTTACCGAAATCTGCTTTGAAACGGTCCATTATAACGGCCGCGCGTTCATCGGAAGGATCCATAAGCCCGAATATCAGCGGGAAAAGCTGACAGCTCGCCTGCGGGTAGAATTCGCTGAGGTCAACGGCGTACATGGAAACGCCCCTGTCGGACACCGCGGCGGTGAAGCACCGGCTTTTGTCTATCCACATCCGTGAGTCGATGGCGTTCTTTATCGTCTGCGCGTATTTTTCGCAGAAAGCCGCTTTTTCGGCGTCGGGCAGGAATTCGGTGAATATGGCTTGCGCCGAAACGAAACCGCAATACACCTCGCAGTTATCCATCAGATAGCAGGCGGGGTAGGTGGGTTTGGCTATGGTGAGCCCCACTTTTTCTATGTAGACCGACATCAGTACGTCTATAAGCGTCTGCACTGTATCTTTTTTATCGTTCAGATAATCCGCGTCATAGGTCTTTGCGTATTCGTAAAGCAGCTGTATGAACATGGCCGCGTACGAATCGGTCGAATCGTAATCGTGCGGGTTGCCGCCGTTGGGATACTGTGAAGCGTACATATCGTGTTCGGTAAGCTCAACGGTCCTGCCGTCAGGCGACGTGAATATACGGTAATCGTAGACCGTTCCCGCCACGCCCGAAAGATCGCTTTCGGCGGTGTTCATGCTGCGGATATACCATTCCAGATAAGCCAGCGCTCTTTCTTTTGCGGTCTCGGTACCCAGCGCGGCGTCGGCGCGCATGGCGCCGAGCACGGCGGTATCCGAAAAATACGGTATAACTCTGGCGGAAGGCCAGCGCGTATATTCTTCGGGCGCGATCCCGTCTATTTCGGGCAGGTCAAAGCCGTCGTACGAAGTGACTTCGGGCGGATACATACCGACCGCTCCGCACGGAAGCGAAAGTTCAAGAAAATAATCCAGCTCTTTTTGCAATATCGCCTTGTAATAATCTTTTGTCATAATAGCTTCCTTACTTTCCGCATATATTGTAAACGGTGCCAACAGCGTTATGACTGCCAAAAGCAGGCATAATTTTTTGACCATTGAAAATCACCTCGTCTTGATTTATAATAAAGTATAACACATCCGCCGACGGATGTAAAGGAGAAAAACGTGAAAAAAACGATCATATCGGTCTTTTTGTCTGTTTTTGCGCTGCTTTGCGCGTGCTCGCGCGCAGATACGGGCGACGGCGCGCATAAGCCGGCTGCCCCGGCGCACGGACAGAGCCCGGGGTCGTGCGTAAAGGAGGAGCGCATAGTGATAAACTACACCGACCTCAAAGGGATATGGGTCTCGCAATTCGATATGGAACGGGTGTTCAAAAAAGACGGCGCGCAGCGCGGCGTGGAAGAATACCGCGTCATAGTCGCGCGCATCGTCCGCGACATTGCCGGAATGGGCTTCAACACAGTATTTCTGCAGGTCCGTCCGTACGGCGATTCTTTCTGCAAGAGCCGGCTGTTCCCCGCGTCGCGTTACGCAACGGGCAGCTACGGGCGCGAACTCGAATACGACCCTGTCGATATTTTTATAGGGGAAGCGCATTCAGCGGGACTTTCGGTCCAGGCGTGGATAAATCCGCTGCGGCTCATGACTCCGGCGGAGGTCGTACAGATAGACGAGCGTTTCCCTGTAAGACGTATGTACGAAGCGGGCGAATTAGTCGAATTCGAAGGCCGCCTGTATCTCGATCCGGCGCGGAGCGACGCGCTGCAGCTGGTGTTCGACGGCGCCGAAGAAGCGCTTGCGGAACACGCATTCGACGGCCTGCACATAGACGATTATTTTTATCCCACTCAGGACGTTTCGTTCGACCGGGAAACGTTCGCCGCCTCCGGCGAAAGCTCGCTCGAACTGTTCCGTGTCAACAACATAAACGCGCTGGTGCGCGGACTTTACCGCACCGCTAAAGCGGTCGACCCGCGCCTGATTTTCGGCGTTTCGCCCGCGGGGAATCTCGACGCCGTGACTGCCAAGTATTCCGCCGACGTGCGCGCCTGGTGCCGCGACGGGGGATATATAGATTATATCCTTCCGCAGCTGTATTTCGGCATGGAACACGGAGTCTGTCCGTTCAAATCGGAAGCCGAAAAATGGGCGGAGATAATAGTGAACGAAAACGTAAAGCTTTATATAGGGATGTCGCTCGGCAAAGCCGTGGCCGGAAGCCGCGGTATAGAAGACAGGTGGGCGGCGACGCAAGCCGGCAGACGCGAATGGATAGAAAACAAAGACGTGCTGGCGCGCTGTATGCGTTTTCTGCGGAGCTTTGGCGCCGCCGACGGGTATTCTTTCTTTTGCCTTTCGTATTTCGAAGATCCCGTGACCGGCGAGCCCGAGCCCGATTCCGCCGCCGAAAGTGCCGGTTTGTTCCCTTATATAAAGGGCAAAGAATCATAAAGCGCCGTTTCGCTTCATACATTCTGAATGTACTATATTCACACGGAATGGAGAAGCGAGATATGGAACTTGAAAAAAAGAACATTTTTTTGCCGGAGATCACGCCCGGCACAGCCTATCGCAAGGATCTTGAACTCGACGGTAACCTAAACGAGGATCAGCCCGACATTTCGCGACTGATACGCGTGGACGCGCATACGTCCGCGCCCGCCGTCTTTGCCGAAAACGGTAAGCTGTGCGTAAAAAGCGACGCGGTCTTCGGCATTCTTTACGAAAGCGATTTCCGCGCCAAGCCCGCCTATACTCAGACAGGCACGGTCTTTACTCAGGCAACCGATATCCCTGCGCCTTCGGGCGAGTATTACGCGCTCGCAGATATCCGCTGCACCTATCTGACCTGTAAGCTCCTGGGCGCGCGGCGCTACGTCATACGCGCCGCCATGGAAACGTCGCTTTCCGTGATATCGGTCCGCGAGCAGACAGTTACGGATATCCCGGCGGCGGGATCCGGGGTGTTTTTCAAGACCGAGCAGCTCGTTTACGAAACGCCGTGCCGCGTCTTTACCGAAGAGCGCAGCGCAAGCGGAAGCGCACAGAGCCCGCAAAGCGTTGCCGCGGTGCTGTTCACCGATTACAACAATTCTTCGCCCGAATGGAGCGCGGAAGAAGGGCGGCTCACCGTGCGCGTGCCGGTATATCTTAAAGCGTTCTGCGAAACCGAAGACGGTACGCTCATAACAGTGCCGTTTTCCACCGTGACCGCGCTGACCGCCGAAGACCCGGATATCACGCCGGAAAGCGGATTTTCGGTCGACGCGCACGTGGCTTCGTGCACTTCTTCCGCCGAAAGCGATGAATACGGCGAAAATCGCGTAATAAGGTTTACCTATACGGTGCGAATGAACGCCGTCTGCTTCGAAAAGACCGTAGAAACGGTCGCGGCAGACGCTTTCGGCGCCGAGCGCAGCTCCGAGACCGCCCGAAAACATTTTTCGTACCGCGTCCGTCTGCCCGAGATCAAAAAAGAATTCCGGCTGCAAAAAGAATACGACACCGAAAAGACCGATATCCGCTCCGCGAACGACGTAAGCGTTTCGTTTTCGGTCAGCTCGGCGGAATGCGCCGACGGAAAGCTGACGGTAAAAGGCGCGTATTCGGCCGACCTGCTCACAGATACCGACAGCGGGACTTCCGGCGGAACCTTCGGAGGCGAGTTCGAAGAGAGCGTGGAATGCGAAAACGGCTGCGGAGTCATGCGCGTGCGGATCTTCCCGCAGAACGTGGAATATTCCGTTACGGACGGCGGCACGGTCGCGTTCGACGCTTCCGCCTGCCTGTGCGCCGAACTGTTCACCGCGTGCGAGACCGACGCGCTGACCTCCGTCACGCTTTCGGACGCCGCGTCCGCACCGGCGGCGGGAATAAGATTCTATTACCCGGGGGCAGACGAATCCGCGTGGGACATAGCAAAGCGCTGCCGCGTGGATCCCGAAAAGCTGAAAAGCGATAATCCCGGGGCGTTCACGCCCGAAGGCGGGCTCGCGCCTGACGCGGTTTTTGTGGCGGTGAAATGAAAGCTTCTGAAGGTGCAGTCAGCAGGAAGGTCGCTTTTATTGGCGGCGACGCGCGTATGCTCGCGGCGGCGAGCGCGCTGGCAGACGAAGAAAACGCCGAATGCGCAGTATTCGGCTTTGAAAACTTCAGATCGGCTTCGGAAAACTATACCCGTGCTCAGACTCCCGAAGACGCGGTCAGCGGATCGTGCGCGGTCGTGCTGCCGCTCCCGGCGAGCAAGGACGGGCTGCGCGTGTACGCTCCGTTCGCCGAAAAAGAAGTGTATATGGTGTCGGTGCTGTCGCTGCTTGCGGAAGATCAGCTGCTGCTCGGCGGCAAGACGGATATCCGTATAAACGAAGTGCATCTTAAAACCTTTGATTATTTCAGCCGCGAGGAACTGCAGATCATGAACGCCGTTCCGACCGCCGAAGGCGCAATAGCCATTGCTCTGCGTGAACTCGAGATCACGCTTCACGGCGCGCACGCGGCGGTGCTGGGGTTCGGCAGGGTAGGCATGGCGCTGGCGCAGCGTCTGCACGCGCTCGGCGCAAAGGTGTGCGTCTGCGCGCGCAAGCTTTCCGACCTGGCGCTCGCCCGTTCCATGGGGATGGAAAGCGCGGACGTAAGCGATATGGCAGGTATACTCGCCGACGCGGACTGTATATTCAACACTGTCCCGGCGCGCATACTCGGCCCGGCGCTGCTCGGCTCTGTAAGGCGCGGTACGCCGTTGATAGAGCTGGCTTCCGCTCCGGGCTGCGCGGAAAAAGAAACGGCTGCCGCCGCCGGTATCAATTATATCCCCGCTCCGGCGCTTCCGGGCAAGTGCGCGCCTGTAACGGCGGGCAAGATAATCGAACGCGCCATAGCGGCAATTCTTAAAGAGGAGTGCGTATTATGAAATTCTGCTTTGCCATTACGGGGTCGTTCTGCAACCACGCTCAGGCGCTCAGTGTCCTGCGCAGCATAGCCGGATCAGGTAACGAAGTCATACCCGTGCTTTCATATAACGTCAGTAACGTTTCCACGCGGTTCGGCTCCGCCGACGATTTTTCAAAAAAAGTCAGCACCTTATGCGGCGGCGCGCTTATCGCCGATATCACCGCGGCGGAAAAGGCGGTAACCGGCGGCGGGTTCGATTGCGTGATAGTCTGCCCCTGCACGGGCAACACCTGCGCAAAGATCGCGTGCGGTATAACCGATACGCCCGTCACCATGGCGGTCAAGGCGCAGCTCAGGAACGGCGGGAACGTGCTTCTGGCGCTGGCTTCGAACGATTCACTGAGCGGGAATCTCAAAAACGTCGGCGTCTGCATGGATAAAAAGCACGTGTTTTTTGCGCCTATGCGGCAGGACGATCCGAAAAAGAAACCGAATTCGCTGGTATGCGATTTTTCAAAGGTGCCCGAAGCGGCGGAGTACGCCGCGCGCGGCGAACAGATACAGCCGCTGTTTTTGTAAATCTGTCTGTATTATGCGGGAGCATGCGCTCCCGCGATTTTTTGTGTTGCAAACAGAATTGCGCTATGGTATAATAAAAATAAAAAAGGGTGGTCAAAATGGAACTTTTGATAGACGTTCTGGAATTCGTTTACGAAAGCTTTGCCGGCAAAGCGGCTTCGGCGTTCGGATGCGTTACGGAAAGATCAAAAAAAACGGTCCAAAACGTTTTTGCCGTTATAACGCTGGTATTTTACTGTATGCTTTTTGCGGGGATCGTGATATTGTTTTCCCAAGGCGCGCGCAGCGCGCTCGGGTGGGCGCTTTTCGGTGCGGGAGCGCTGTATATAGCCGCAGGCGTAATAACGAATGCGCTTTCACGCCGCAAAAGGAAAATCGAGGATGACAAAAGGCAAAGCGAGGATAAATGATATGGAAATGGAATATTATTACGCCGAATACGCGATCAAAAAAGCGTGCGAGCTGCTTGCAATAGACAGCCCCACCGGGTTCACCGACAGGGCCGCGGCGTACGTCAACGCCGAATTCGAATCGCTCGGGTGCCACAGCTATATTACCGAAAAGGGCGGTGTGTTCGCCGATCTCGGCGGCGAAGGCGAAGGCCTGCTTCTGGAAGCGCACACCGATACTTTGGGCGCCATGGTCGCCGAGGTGAAATCCAACGGCAGACTGCGCCTTACGGCACTGGGCGGTATGCGGGCCGAAAACGGCGAGACCGAAAACGTGCGCGTCCACACCCGCTCAGGTAAAGTGATAGAAGGCACGTTCCAGCTTTGCAACGCGTCGGTCCACGTCAACGGCGAATACGGCGACACCAAACGCAGCTTCGACACCACCGAGGTCGTTCTTGACGAAGACGTCAAGTCCGCCGAGGATACGCGCGCCCTGGGTATAGAGGTGGGCGATATCGTCTGCTTCGAGCCGCGCACCCGCGTTACTGATTCCGGCTATATAAAAAGCCGCTTTCTGGATGACAAGCTTTCGGTGGGCATACTTCTTGCGTTTGCCAAGTACGTGCGTGACAAATATTCGGCGCTTAACCGGCACGTTTATATACACGTTACTGTCTATGAAGAAGTCGGCCACGGCGGAGCGGCTTCGGTTCCGGAAGGAGTGACAGAGGCGATAAGCGTTGATATGGGCTGCGTGGGCGAAGGCCTGCAATGCACCGAAAAGCAGGTGTCTATCTGTGCCAAGGATTCCGGCGGCCCGTACAGTTATCTTACCGTGGGCGCGCTCATAGAAGCCGCCAGACGCGAAAACGCAGATTACGCGGTGGACGTCTACCCGCATTACGGCTCCGACGTCGAAGCTACCCTGGACGCGGGCCACGATATACGCCACGGGCTGATAGGCAGCGGCGTTTACGCCAGCCACGGCTATGAACGTTCGCATAAGGACGGCGTGTTCAATACGCTCAAACTGCTGAAAGGTTACCTTTGCGAAGACTGAGCGGCCTGTACAAAAAACCGTTTGCTCTTGACAATATATATAATGATATAATGGAGATTAAAAGCGCTCGCACGACGGTGCGGCGCTCACGGAAAAGGAGGTACGTTATGATCTGTCCCAATTGCGGGGAAAAGATCCCCGATAACACCGTAGTATGCCCATTGTGCAGTTTCTCCGTTAAAAAGCAGCCCGCGCCCGAAATCGCCGAGTCCGAACCCGCTGCCCCCGAATATACGGACCAAAAACCTGCTCTGCCTATGAAATGGCATAAATTTCTGGTATTCTTCTTACTTTGGGCGGAAACGATCGGCTCGTTCATCGGCGGACTCGCTATCGCTTTGGTCGCGCTGCTCCAAAATAGCGATACCGGATATCTTTCTGTTAAAGTGATCACCGTTTTATACGGTGCGGCGCTTATTGGCTGCGCCGTTATAGGCGGATTGGCGCTTTACGGCCTGCTCGGTATGAAAAGCAAAGGCCCGCGGCTCTATATGATCTTCCTTTATGCGTTTTCCGCGGCGACCGTCATTTACGAAACGCTCGGAACGATAATACTTCACCTGCCGTTGTTCCACCTGGACGTTTCGTCTTACGTTACAAGCAACGGCGGCGAAGGCGTTTCGGTCAGTATCTCCAGCCCGGTCATAACGTTCGTCATGGCCGCGCTGTTCGTTCTGCTGAATTGCGTTTATTACCGCAAAAGAAAGCACATGTTCACCAAATAAACCGAATATCGCAAAAACGCTTTCGTAACAACGAAAGCGTTTTTTATATTCCGTATTTTATCTTTATGCGCGTGAGCTTTTCGCCGAACGGGCGTGACATGAGCAGTATGAATACGGCGTTCGAAACGGCGTAGAGCGCGGTGAACGGCAGGGAATTGACCAGCGCCGCAAGGTAGGTCTGCGCCGTGAAACCGCCCGTGAAATCCAGCGTCGCCCACACGTCCATAAGCGCCGAAAACAAAAGCCC
>CACYCI010000052.1 GCA_902772845.1 uncultured Ruminococcus sp. | reverse complement strand
TTTCTTTGTTTTTCAACTGTGTCATGCACTTTTTCCTGAGTGTAAGCCATTTTCAGTACCCCCTTCTGATCTGATCCAGCAGCATACGGATCTCGCTTTCGCTGAACGTGCGCGAAGGCGAATAGTTTACGGAATCGGAATCGATCATCCCGGCGATCTTATCGTAGTCCTTTTCTTGTAAAAACGCGCACTGTTTTTCGAGCTTGCAAAGATCAAGCAGCTCTTTGAGCGCAAGCATGAGTTTATCCGCCGCGATCTCCGGCGCGTCGCCAGTTTTCGCAAGTCCGCAATGCTTTGCCAGCGCCGCCATCTGTTCGTAGCGCGAATATTCCTGAGCGTTCAGCACCGGCACAAGGCACCATGCAATAGCTTTACCGTGAGGGATATGGTATAACGCCCCTATTGAATGCGCGAACGCATGGACGTATCCCGCGAGCTGTTTGTTAATGGCGTTACCGCCGTAATGCGCCGCAAGCAGCGTTGCCTGGCGGGCTTTGATATCGTGCGGATCTTTAAGCAGTACGGGAAGATTTTCCAGGATAAGCCGCACGCATTCGCGGCTCTTATACACGTCTTCATCTGATGAACGGACGTCAGCCATAAGCCCTTCCAGCCCATGGCTCAGCGCGTCTATCGCGCACCAGGCGGTGACGCTTTCGGGAGCGCCCATGAGCAATTCGCTGTCGAGTATGACGTACGGGATCTCCAACCCCACAAGCACGGTCGACATTTTGACGCCGTTCTTTTTCTTGACGACCGCGCCGACGGTGCATTCCGCGCCGGTGCCGGCGGTGCTGGGGATGTTTATCATAGGGAGCGTACCGCCGGTGACTATGGCGAACTTGTGCAGGAACCGGCTTACCGGATACCCGGGATGCTTTGCGCCCGCGGCAATTATCTTGCTGCTGTCAAGCACCGATCCGCCGCCCAAAGCTATTATGCATTCCGCGCCGCATTCGACAGCCGCGCTGCGGCCGGCCGTCACCGTATCCGCGTCCGGCTCGGAATTTATGGCGTGGAACACCGCGTATTTTATCCCGAAATTTTCGAGCGAAGCTGCGACTTTTTCGTGCAAGCCAAGCCCGAACAGCGTTTCGTCGGTTACGATCAGCGCGCTTTTACAGCCCGATTTTGCGCAAAGCGCGCCGGTTTCGTCACGCTTGCCAAACCCTTCTATAAGCACGGGCTTCGGGAGCGGCACCGCTTTAATGACCGTACCCGGGACTTTTCTTATTGTTTTTCTGCCTATATAAAAAGCCATTCTGTCACCTCCGCGCCGCGCACGGCGCCTTGTAATTTCGGTGTTTTTCTAAACGATCAAGGATAATATCGCCGTGCAGGGCGAGCCGCAAGACGCCCACGATGATAAGGTGCGCCGGATAATAGATATAGAAAAACCATTTTCCGCCTTTTTGCGCGCCGCGTTCGCCGTTATACGCGCGAGCAGCGGAACGGCAAGAAAAGTAAACATCTGTAGCGCACCGCGGATCGCGCGTGCAGTGGCAGCCCTCGGCGATAAAGAACCAAATTATCAGCGCGGTGATCCGACCGATGATATGAAGCGCGAGCACGTACCACACCGCCCGGGTTCCCGTAACTAACGCCCACGTCAGGTGGTCGACTCTGTCATGGGATTATCGCAATCAGTTTTAGCTGCCCGGCGTTGAGCGATTTTCGTATTTTCATCACGTTTTACCGCAAAAAGACAGATTTTTATTTATTATATCATATATGATCGCACAAATCAACCGCGGAACTAAAAAAGCAGCGATTTGGCAGACAAATCACTGCTTTTTGCCGTGCTTACCGAACAAATATGCAAAACAGGAAAAACGCATAAAAGCGCGTTTTGAACTTTTTTGATCGTTACCGAACCTAAAACGAATGAAACAACATAAAGTAAAGTCTTCCATTCATATCATCCGTTCTGGGGCCCCTGCCGCTTTCGCGGAGCGAAAATTTCACGCGTTGAAGGCACGTTCCACTTGTCCTAAGAGCTAATTTCTATAAAAAAAGCCTCGTCATAAGACGAGGCTTTTTCTGGTGGGGACTACAGGGCTCGAACCTGTGACCTCCTGCTTGTAAGGCAGATGCTCTCCCAGCTGAGCTAAACCCCCGTTGCCGTTC
>CACYCI010000051.1 GCA_902772845.1 uncultured Ruminococcus sp. | reverse complement strand
TTTTGTAGTTTTTCGTAAATCGTCGAAACGCCCGACGTACAAGACTTTTCGGTGCTTACTACGGAGAAAAGCGTTGATATTGCGGCGATTTTCAAGTTCGCCATGTTCCGTCAGCTTCCGAAAAACGACTCTCAGATTCCGAATCAGCATTTCGACTTAAAATCCCTCGGAGTAAAATCCGTGCCGGTTCGAGCCCGGCCACCGGCACCAAACTCAAGAAATCCGAACCAAATTCTCCAGATTGGAGACGGGTTCGGATTTCTTCTTTTTGCTGACAAGTGTTGAAGACACAAAAAAAACGCTGCAGAACTGCTTTCGGCTCGGCAGCGTTTAATCGTATTATCGTTTCAGTTTTTTATTTCTTTATTGCAGATGCAAGCAAAGAAAACAGTTTTTTGAAAAGCACGAAGATGCGAAGGCTGAGGAACTGACGCAAGCCTCGGACGGCGACCGCGGACGGGGAATTATCCCTTTCATATACCGGTTTCTCAGCCCCGTCGTCAATGACGAACGCCTGTGTGAGGGTGATACCGCCCTTGCCCATGATCTGGCAGCGTACGTAAAGGAAATCTTCTGCGCCGTCGATCGTGTCGAGGTCGATGGTATAAGCGGCGGGCGCGTCTGATTCCTCCACCGAGGCTTTTTCGATCACGCTGCCGTTGGCGACCCATCTGATGTCGTCGGCGTTGCTACATTCGACGGTGATCTTATGCCCGTCGACCTGAATGTTGCTGAACGTGGGATAGGGCAAGCCGGAATCCCGGACGTCCATATCCTCCTCCGGCCCGAATTTTTCGGTATCCTTCCGGATCACTCTCGTGACCATGAAAAACGCGCCGGACGCCATCGTTTTCCTGACGTTTTCCGGTGTGTTTTCTTCCATCATAAACACGGAATAGGACGAATCCACGTCGCGCAGATAATGCGTGTCGCCGTTGGCGAAGCCGATCACCCGTTTGCCGTAGGGCAAGCAGGCCATCAGCAGGTTGTCCCAGGTGTCCCTGTCGTAGCCGGTCGTGCCGTTATGCTCGTTAAAAACCTCCATACCGAGGCAATTGTCATAGCGCAGCAGGATATCCGCGAAGTAGGAGATTTTGACCGGATCGGAACAGTTGGCCCGGTCGTCGTTGCTGTTGAGCCAGTCGCCCGGATGGTTGATGAAGCAGGGCGCGCCGTAGTGCTGAGAAAGGCGCACCGCCCCCTCGTAATCGTTTTCGTAGCCGAGATAATTGTCCCCCGCGTGTTCCGGCAGGAAGATCGCGTTGACGTGGTCCTTTGAGATGGTCAGCGCGTTGAGCTCGTTGCCTCCCGTAATGCAGGTCATTCCCCTGCCGCGCGCCTGCCCGTCAACCGGATAGGAGCCGTCCTGAATCGCGTTATATTCTTCATCCGTCAGATAGTGCACCGTATGGCCGATCACCCGCTGATACAGATAGAGCGGGAGCTCCGTCGGTTTTTCGTTCCATGCCTTTCCGGTCACGCCGTGATCGGTCATTGCGAGGAAATCGAAGCCCTGATTATAGTATTCAATGATCATATCGCGGTAGTCCACCTCCGCGTCGCTGACAAAGGAATGCGTGTGGAGGTTGCCCTTGTAAGCACCCCACGCTTTATCCCCCGTCCAAACGACCTCTTCATATGGACTGACGATCGTATAACTGCTTTTCTCATCCGCCGCAGCCGCTGCGACTACGCAGGTCGGCGCAACAAGGCAAAACACGAGCACCGCGGCGATCCATCTTCTGAACGCTTTTTTCATGACGTACCTCCCAAAATAATTTTTTCATAAATACTATACATCAAATTTTTATCAAATACAAGATAAAAACATTGAGAACAAGGATCTTTCGCCGTTTTTTCTCTGACCGGAGCTTTTTGTTTTTCCCTGCATGGAGTACCGCGCGAAACCTGACGCTTTTCCCTTCCGAACCGAAAAGAAACATCAACGGCGCGGAAGACAGAGCCCCGCGCCGCGTTCTTTATGGTTTGTTACCGCAGGAACCGTTCATCGCGCAGTGCGCACAGTTCCCGCCGCAGGACGAAACGCCCTTCTTTTTATCCTTCCGGAGCTTAACGACGATAACGACGACAATTGCAATCAACATTACCGTGATCAGCACCGTACCGATATTCGCCGTCAGCCAGCTCAGCATACGACCGCTTCCTTTCGTATTTTCAGATCTTCTTCGTCAGCTTCGTTGCTTCCTTGTACTTGCGGAAGAACAGCATATAGACCATGCCCGCGATGATCGCCAGCGCGCAGATGAAACCGATCACGTTGAAATTGCCGGTAAAAGCGCCGCCGATCTGGTTGATGCACAGCGAGATCGCATAGGCGAAGCCGCACTGGTAGCCGATGGCGAACCACGTCCATTTGGCGTTGTTCATTTCGCGCTTGATGGCGCCGATGGCCGCGAAGCAAGGAGCACACAGCAGGTTGAACACAAGGAAAGAGAAACCGGTGACGCCGCTGAACGCCTGATGCAGCGCCTGCCATGCGGTCAGCTCGCCGCCTCCGTAGAGGATACCCATGGTGCCCACGATGTTCTCTTTGGCCACAAGGCCGGTGATGGAGGCCACCGCCGCCTGCCACGTGCCCCAGCCGAGAGGCGCGAAGATCCACGCGATCACACTGCCGATACGGGCCAGAATGGAGAGGTCCAGCTCATCTTCCGCCAGCATCCGGAAGCCGTCGGCGGTAAAGCCGAAATAAGAGGTAAACCACACGAGGATCGTGGAAAGCAGGATGATGGTACCGGCCTTTTTGATGAAGGACCAGCCGCGCTCCCACATGGAGCGGAGCACGTTGCCGACGGTCGGCAG
>CACYCI010000050.1 GCA_902772845.1 uncultured Ruminococcus sp. | reverse complement strand
GGTCACTTCGATAACCGGTTCGCTTGCAAGTACAGTCGGTCAAGCAAACCCGTTCAGGTACAGAGGGTATTACTACGATATCGAAACCGGGTTGTATTATCTGCAGACAAGGTACTATGATCCCGAAGTAGGGCGTTTCCTCAATGCAGACGGATATATCGGCGCTAATGGCGATATTCCCGGCTACAATATGTTCGCATATTGTAGTAATGAGCCTATAATGCTAATTGACTGTGATGGACAATCAATTATGCCGTTTCTGTTATTGGGATGGCCTGGTGAGATACATAGAATTGTTCAACAACATATTCTCGCTTTTCATAGTAATGGGGAAAGCAATTCCCTTGAAAAAGTTATAGAGAATATTGGAAGAATTGACATTATTCTAAATGGATGCGCTTATGAAGTAAAACCGGTAACATATCTTGGCGGCAGGTTGATAAATGCAATTAGTCAACTCGCTCGATATACTTCTAATAGTAATTATCCGACTGGAAGTGAAACTTTCAACGACAGTTTTACTTACACTAGCATAATAACGGGAAGACGTTTTATGATATATTATTTCACAAATGGTAATGGAATCATTCTCTACAGTTTTTATCAAATCAGCAAAAATAAAAAGTACAAAAAACTTGAATTTATTCCTGAAAAAAAAGAAAATGTATATTCATATTCATATTCATATTCATATTCTTATTACCATGGATATTCAATGTCACAAGAAGAGGCGGTATGCGCAATACTTGCTGTTGCAATAGCTGGTGGGCGCATGATGCTACGCGAAGCAAGAGCATCCTTTGCGCAATCTAGCAAAGGATTGGCATTAAACTGATTATAAAAATAGGGGGACTTAATCATGAAATTACCAAACACAGTCGATCCACGTACAACTCTTACCAATGGCAAATCCAAAACAGCGCACAAAAAATATGCGTATGATTCGTTTGTGGAAGTTTTCGGCGATGAACTGAAAAAACGAGGATTTTCTTTGCAATACGGTGCTTTTCACAGAGCACAAGGTGAACTGTATCAATCTGTTGGGATCTATTATCGTGACCGTGCTCTGACATGCTGTGATGTTTATTTGTGCTCGCATCCGTTTTGGACAAACGACATCGTTTTCAGAAAAGATTTTTCTTATGATCGAGATTATCGTACTACAATAACCACACATGTATGGAGAGATAATCTGTTCAGGGAGATCGACGGCGATTTCGGCTTTTTTGAAAAAACAAAAAATGAAATGGCGGAAAATGACGTAAGGTCTTTTTTGCAAAAAACGTTTATTGATTATCAGGATTTCTATCTGGATTTTTTGGATAATACAAATACACCCGAGGATTATGTTAATACCGTATTAAACGATGAACATTTTTTGTTAAATGTTCCGAATCAAAACGCCATGAAATATGTTGCTTTTGAAAAAGGCGATACCGATTATCTGCAATCTATCTATGCAGCTGTTATAAAGAAAGAAACTACCGAATATAGAAAACAGGCAAAAAAGCAATATGAACGAATAATGGCGAAAAAGGAAATAGCAGATTATTCCAAATCCGATATTGAATCGTTACTCAAGTATTATTACCTGCAATATCCCGATTTTAACTGGTCAGATTCGATCATAGAAGAAACAAAACGCAAATTAGGAAATGAACTGTTTGAAATAATACAAAAAGGCAGTATTTCAGATTTGGAGTATATGCCAAAAATGCGTGCCGCTCTTGCACAATTCCAGCATGCTTATTTTGGGGAAATGTTATCTTTGTATTTCCCGTATATAAAGTAAACACAAATAATGTCGTGATATTCCACGTCATAGTGAATAGGCTGGTCAAATATTATCGGTAAATATGTATACGCCTATACTACCGGCACGCTGCCTTCGGCTTAATGGAGATATCACCATCGAATAAACCGAGGTAAGCAAGTTAATAGGTCAAAGCCAATCATATCATAATCAACCAATTCAAAAAAGTAATAAAGGAGTAAAATATGAAACATAATAGAATAATGTCTTTTTTCCTCGCATTCATAATGCTTTTCACGCTCATACATTTCGCCGCGTTTGCCGAAGGCGAACCGGAAGGAGTTGCGATCGACGAAACCAACTTCCCCGACGAATACTTCCGCGGGTACGTGTCAGTGTGGTTCGACGCTGACGAAAACGGTGTTCTCGATACGGAAGAGATCGCCGCCGCAAAAAAGATCGAATTCAGATCCACGGGCGCCAGCAATGAGTGCGAAAGCCTGAACGGCATAGAGTATCTTACCGGGCTCGAGTATTTCATCTGCCTCAATCCCGATTTCAAAATAACGGAAGCCGATTTCAGCGGCAAGAGCGCGCTCAAAGAGATCGTCTGGCAAAGCGCGGCGCTCGAAACGATAGATGTTTCGGAAAACAAAGAGCTTATTAAACTGAACGTGTCAGGAAGCGGCGTTTCGGAAATCGACGTCACGCACAATCCCAAGCTCGAATTCCTGGGGTGCGCGGACACGAATATTACTTTCGTAGACGTAAGCCAAAATCCGCGTCTGCAGTTTATCGGTATTTCCGGCACCTCCGTGACAGAGCTCGATCTTTCCCGCAATAACGCGATCTGCGAAGTTTCCGCATACTTCAGCGCGCTCGAAACGATAGACCTCACCGGCTGCGCGTCGCTCTGGCGCCTTGACTTGACGGAATGCGGAAATATTGAGTCGATCAATATTTCCGACTGCGTTTCGCTGCGTCAGCTGTTGCTGCTCGGAACGCAGACAGACGAGATCGATATAAGGAGCTGTCCCAAGCTGTGCAGGGCGTACTGCCATCCCACTTCGAGCACTCCTACCGATTATATTTATTCCCCGCTCGGCGCCGGCGAATACGGCACGTACGTTCTTCATGTCAACGAAGGCACGAATATATTGTACATCCTCGTTTCCGAAGACGATTCTAACGACGATCCGATCGACGTCGCCGTAGCGATCGACGAAACCAATTTCCCCGACGCGTCGTTCAGGGCGTTTATCGGCGAAGAGATAGACACAAACAAAGACGGATCTCTCAACAAAGCCGAACTTGCCGTAAAGCAGATGGTGTTCGGCGTTTACGGCGAAACCATACAAAGCCTTAAAGGCATAGAATTATTCGAAAGCCTTCAGAAACTCAATTTTGCCGGATGTCCTATGGAAAAGCTGGATCTCAGCGGCAACACCACGATAACCGAGCTTATCCTGGAAAGCTCGCATATAAAGACGCTCGACGTTCACGATTGCGCCGCGCTGCGCGAACTGAAATGCAGCGGATCCGCGGTGCTTTCCTCTATAGACGTTACTCTCTGCATCTATCTCGAAAATCTCGACGTTTCGCATACCGCCGCACTTACGAAAATAGATATATCCAAATGCCCCGAACTGTATCAGATCAACACGATCGGTTCAGGGATCGCAAGACTTGATATCAGGAACTGTCCGTATCTCAACGAAACGTATATCCAGGCCATGGAAATGCTGGAGGAAGACGAAAGCCTTTCATCGTTCAGCCGGCGTGTGCCCGAAAAGTCCGGGTTCAGTTTCATCAAAGTCGACGAAGGCACCGAAATAGCCGTGCTTATCCCTGTCACAGCGGGCGATTTCGTTTACCACGAAGCGTTCGGCGGATACGTCATAAACAAGTATAACGGCAGCGCGGCAGATCTTGTGATACCCTCCGAGCTCGACGGCCATAAGATAGACGTTATAGGAGAAAACGCTTTTGCGTATAACGAAACGCTCGTAAGCGTCACCATCCCCGACGGCATAAAAGCAATAGATGACAACGCGTTCTTCGGATGCACCGCGCTCGAAACGGTAGTCATCCCCGACACCGTCACGGAGATCGGAGAAGCAGCGTTCGCTTACTCCGACCGTATCGCTCAAATCACGTTCCCCGCAGGGATAAAGAAGATAAGCGATCATATGTTCTCGTGGTGCAACAGGCTCGAATCGTTCGTCATCCCCGAAGGCGTAGAAGAGATCGGCGCGTACGCGTTTTCGATGTGCTCGGGAATGAAATCGGTGACGATCCCCTCGTCCGTGAAGACGCTCGGCATACACGCGTTTTCCGGCTGCGGTTTTGAAACCGTTGTTCTTCCCGAAAGTATAAAGATCATCCCGGAGGGCTGCTTCAAATACTGCGTTTCGCTCAAATCGTTCACCATCCCCGCAAGCGTAAGCGCTATAAGTGATTCGGCGTTCGGCGAATGCCGCGCGCTCCGTGAGATCGTTATCCCCGCCACCGTGAAAACGCTGGGCAGAAGCGCTTTTTCGTGCTGCGACTCGCTTGAATCCGCTATTGTCGAAAGCGCGCTCACGAGTATCGGCGATTACACTTTCGAAAGCTGCGGATCGCTCAAAGAAATACGCATTCCTTCAACGGTCGAAGAGCTGGGCAAAAACGCTTTCGCGGACTGCGAAAATCTGGAGACTGTTTACCTTACCGAATATCTTAAAGGCACCGTCAAGAAAAACGCATTTAAAAACGCATCCCCGAACTTTGTGATAACCGTCAAAATGGGCGACTTCACCAACGACGGCGGCGTCACTTCCGACGACGCGATCTATTTGCTCAGGCACACGCTGTTCGGCGAAAGCTATCCCGTCCCCGCGGGCGCGGACTTCACCGGAGACGGCAAAGTGACTTCCGACGATGCGATCTATTTGC
>CACYCI010000049.1 GCA_902772845.1 uncultured Ruminococcus sp. | reverse complement strand
CGACGAGGCACCGCCACCGCCAATAACTCCGTCGAAATTGAAGGTAACGCCCGTGTCGGTGATGCCTATGAGTTTGTTATGAGTGGGGATAATTTCTCCGTTTACGGTGGAAAAGCCGTAGAAATACTCTTTACGAATCAAGTGTTCATCATCTTCAAGCACGTCTGTAGAACTGACCGAGCACGAATAAAAACCTATTCCGGAAGGAAAATCGTGATTATCGAGCGCGTCGAAAAGTATGCCGGTGCTTCCTTCGCCGGCTGTAAAACAGCAAGAATAGAAGGATATACTGTCCACAAATTTGAAATGAGCGGCTTTGCTTCCTTTACCGTTGAGCGTGTCGAAAACGCACTGCGTAAACGTAGAAAGCCAGGTATCGTTCGATGCGTCGTATGATCCGTCCATATAAAGGCATTCAGCTCCGTCTCGGCCGGAAGTGACGTTGACGTTTTCGAAGCGGTTATATATATTATAGTTCCCTGTGGGAGCTTTTCCGGCAAGGATGTAAAGACCTTTTTCGGTAAACTGAGTAATACGTACGTCGCTCATGCGGAGACCGCAGAAAGCATGGAGAAAAATGCCGTTCTTGGATTTAAGATTACCGCTGACGCAGATACCTTTTATGGTAACGTCGGAAATGAGTCCGTTTACGGAGATAACGTTTTCCATTGAAGAAGAAGCGGTAATGGTAGTGGGGACGGCTGACGAGTGAACGCCCTGACCGGAACCGTTGCCGACAAGCGCTATGCCGTGCTTTGTCGACCAGTTATCGGCCGCGTTGCCGTTGCCTATATCGATAGTCCCCGAAACGACATACGATCCGCCGGGTATATGAACGGTACCTCCTCGAGCAGGAAGACTGTCTATAGCCGCCTGGATCGCTTTGGTATCGTCGGTCTTGCCGTCGCCCTTAGCGCCGAACCAGAGGACGTTTCTTTCGCAGTCCTCACAAAGGCGGTAAAACCTGCCGGTTTCCGATTCGCACTTGATAACGGTACCGCCGTTATCCGGCGATTTGGATCTGTCTGACCAATAGAATATGCCCTGCCCGCCATCGCCCGGCTCGTAATAGCCGAGCAAAGTGACGGTAAGATCTTCGCTATCGACGCTGAGAGCACGTAAAGCCGCAATGTTTTCCACCACTATTGAACCCGAAACATGCTCAGCAACAGGAGCGGATACTTCGTCGGAAACGTTTTCGGCTTCGGAAGGAAGATCGCTCAAATCGGCGCTGCTTTCTTCAACTGCGTTCCCTTTATTGCATGAATACATGAACATACATCCAAAAAGTGCAAAACAAAGCATAATGATAAGATACCTTTTCATTATTATTCCTCCGTTGGTATATAATGAGGCAGATCAGTATATACCTGAATGGTTTTATTCATATCTGCATAAATACCAGAAAGCTGTGATTCATAGTCAGAAGCCATTGTCATTTCGTTGTTCCACACGGAATTGTAAACTATATTGCTGAGACTGCCCCAGTTGAAGCATCTGCCCATATCAAAGCCCTTGGAATTAAGAATGATTTTGAGCGTCTTTTCGCTTTCTTCATCACGGGTGGACTGGATATTGAGCACTTTTTCGTAGTATTCGTTGGCGACGGTCTCTTTGGATTTCGCGGCCATGGCTTCCATGATGAGAGACGTCATTTCAAGGTTGCCGCAGTTAGTGGGGATAACAAGGCCAACAGCGCCCCATACGCCTATGATACTGTAATAATTTTCCTGTTGTTCGTTGTATTTCGGAGCCGGAAGGATACCGAAATCGAAATCGACGTCTTTGAAATCGCTCAAATGAAGAAGCCCGTCGGAGTAAAACAATATGCGCTGTTCTTTGAAACCGTTTATAACGAATTCAATCGGCGAAGAAGTATATCCGGGGGAAGAAACGTAATGATTGCAGTTCATAAACGCTTTTCTGTCGTTCATGAATTTGCGGATGTTGTCTACTATGCTTTCATTTGTTTCGTTATATATCGTAAGATCCGGCTCGCCGTATTTATTCAATTCAACAGTACGCGCGCCCGAAGCATAGAAGAAATTCCACATGTTATCGTTTTGTCCGCCAACGCCGAAATAGTCGCCGACCGAAGGGCCGTCCACACCGTCGACATCCTGGTATACGTCTCTTGCGAGCGAATAAAACTTGTCGAGAGTCCATTGGTTGTTCTCAACGACATCATAAAGATTCTCGTCGGTATAATTCTTGAGCATGCCTTTATTAAAGACGATGCAAGGCAGCGTTTCGTAAACCTGAACGGAAATGTCGCCTATACCGAAATAGTATCTGTTGGCAAGCGAAAGGCTATCCATGGCATTTTTATCCCACCAAGGCTTTTCTATATCGATATAAGGGAGCTCGTTAAGGTCGTAAAACAAGCCGTCGCCGGCGAGTTCAAGACCGTCGTATATCGAAAGCAGAGCCGCATTGTAGGAAGCAGTACCGGCAGACTGTTCTTTCACTATCTGCTGGCGCATTTCGCCGTTATTTACGGGGCCGCCGGTATAAACTACTTTCAGCTGAACATTATAAGTGTCTTCGATATATTTGTTGCGTTCTTCAATAGCGGCATTAAGCTGACTGCTGTTGCGTTCGTTCGGCTCGAGATCCCAGTTGGCGAAATTGCCGCCTGATTCACCGCGGGCAAGAAACGTTACCGTTTTATTTTCAAAGTCGAATACAGGGATCGTCTCGGAAGATTCTTCGATCGAAATATCGCCGGTAGAGCCCTCCGCTGAAGTATTCTCGTTTGATGTGCCGGAGCTGCTGTTTTCGGGCGTGACGGAATTATCGTTGCCTGAACCGGAACAACCGTATGCCAAAAGCACAGCGACGGCGATAAATAAGCAAAGAATCGAAGAAATTATTTTTTTCATCGTTATTTCCCTTTCTTATGTATTTTTCAGATTTATTATACAATGGCTGATGCGACTTTACAATATCCGTATTTCATAAATGAATTATCCCAAATTGCTTTTTTGTCTTAATCCATTATTTTCTGTTGAAAATCACGGTCGAATATGTTATAATCCACAAAAAGGGGGCGATATTTGTGCCTAAAACCGTGGATTCCGGAAAAAGTTATGAATACGAGCAGGCGTTCTGCACGAGCCCTGACGACGTCGGAAGGTTTTTGATGTATCAGATGGGTGAGATCAGTTGCGAGCCGGGTTACATTTGTGCGCCTCACCGTCAATGGTGCTATGAAATAACATACGTTATAGACGGCGAAGGAATAAACAGCGTGAACGGGAACGAAGCAAAGATGAGCAAGGGCGATCTGTTTCTTACGCCTTACGATTCCGTTCATAAGATCGAAGCTGTCACACGCCTAAGATATATGTTTATTGGATTTGACATAAAAGAAACAGATAATGCAGATTGCATGACGCTGAAAAGCTTTTACGATTCAGCTCCGCTCGCGCACATACGCGGCGGCAACGAAATAATGATGCTCTTTAACCGCTGTTTTGAAGAATACTATGCAACGCAATCCGTTTCAATGCTTATGAAGGAATGCGTGATAGCGCAATTGATCGCAAAAGTAATGCGCCTGTTTCTGGAAAGCGAAAAACAGCGTAAACCGTATGACGACAAATCAAAGAACTCCGGTATATCTATTTATGCCGTACGCAAGTACATAGACTCCAATATAGATAAGATAGGCGATATAAAAGACGCCGCAAAAGTGCTTGGATATTCGCCGACTTACCTTTCACACAAGTTCAAAGATGAAATGCATATAACTTTACGCGAATATATAGCGGAAAAGCGTATAGAAGAAGGAATGCGGCTGGTTTCTGACCTGGGTATGACCGTAAACGAAGCGGCTGCCAGCGTAGGGTTTGCAACGCCGCAGGCGTTCTGCAAAGCGTTCAAGAGAGTAAAAGGATATTCGCCGAAGTATTATTGCAATTCGAAAAAATAATAATCAAATACGGTCTTTGCCGTTTTGCAAAGACCGTATCTTTTTTTATTCGGTTGTAAACGGCTCAATAATGTCCGCTTCTGCCGCCGTGAGTTCTCCCGGATGAAGAAACGTGGGTGGAAGATCCGCCGCTCCGCGAAGAAGAAGATGATATAAGCGCTTTTGATACGTCGCTGAAAGCAAAGACGTCTTCTTTGACAGCAAGCGTAAGACCCGCCGGAGTGATATAATCATCGGCATTTCCTTTAGCGACTACGCTGACAAGTTCACCTTTGTACTTCGACCCTTTTATCCAGGCGAAGAGCAGACCTACGCAAAGCCCGATAACGCCATAAAGGAAATACTTCGGCTTTTGGGATTCAAGATAATCGGATATATGCTTGTCGCATTCATCTGCGAACGAATTCAGCGCAGAATAATATTCGCCTCTTGCGATTTGAGGAGAGAGCAACTGCTCGATATATTCAAGTTCCGAATCGCTGAAAGAGTTTATCGCGCTGCCGGAAGTAGAAGTCGTGATATCCTTTTTTTCAGATGAAAGCAGAAGGATTATACCGTCGCGCGTATCGTTTCTGCCGTAACCGTTGTCGTCAAAATAATCGTCGGCAAAGGCGGTAGGTGTTTTTTCGCCGGTAGAAGTATTGATAAGGACGACGAAATCCATGTTGTACTTTTCTCCGAGTTCAGAAAGTCTCGATTCAAGTTTCAGCTCCTGCTCATCGGTAAGTACGTCCTCTTCATCTATGATCAAAGGAAGATTTTCATTCGCGGCAGACGCCGAAAACATAATAGCAGAAAAAAGTGCCGCAACGGTAAATAATACGATCAAATACTTTTTCATGGCGTGCACCTCACATGCTCATTATGAGCGACAGCACTGCTGCGACCGCACCGTCGACCAACAAAAGGTTTCGTGCGAAATACGCCCAGTATCTGCGTTTGTCAACGGGCAGATCGCCCACGAATTTACCTGTCTGGCCGTTCATTGCGAACAAATAATGCTCGCCTTGCCAAGAGGTATGCAGCAGCCAAACCGGCAACAGGCAGTATTTTGGATCTTTATGCTTTATATTCACTGTGGAATCCTGCGGAGTCACGCTCGAATAACCGGTCACGGTACGGCGAAGCGCGTCGACGGCGGAACGCTTTGCACGCGCCTCTACGCGATCTTTGCATTCTTCCTTGGCGACATCATATTTATCCGCAAGGAATCCGGCAAGATAAGCCGCATTGAATTTTTCAAGCGCAGAGTAGTCGAACGGTTCGATAGATTCCATAAGAGTGTCATCCATTTTTTTGGAACCGTCTGCAGGGATCCCGAGAAAATCCACGTTGCCCGCGCGCGTGACGTTATAGGTCTTTGTTTCGGTATAGCGGTAATCACCGGAAGTCCACGACGAGGAGTTGGTCGCCTTGAAGCTCGCGGTAGTATCGGTATCCACGTCAAAGAGCCAGTAAGGGACATAAATGCCTTTTATCTCGTCTAAATGGTTTTCTGAAGAGAAAACCTTAGGCAGCAGCTTTTTACCTTGAAAATGCTTCTTAAGCGCCGCCTTGGCGGCTTTTTTGTCGAGCTTGAACGGAAGAACGAACTGAGGGCGAAGCTCGCCGCTCAAGTTTCCTTTCATGACCACGGGATTTCCACAGAACGGGCATGACGTGGCTGCAGTAGTCTCTTCGCCGATTATCTCCCCGCCGCAGGATTCGCAAACATAGGAAAAGATACCCTTTGCTTCCTGCTCGGACCAAAATCTTTTTTCAGACTCGGTGCGTTCGTAATCTTTCGGCTTTTTCTGAAAAAGCTCTTTTTGGAGTTCTTTTAACTCTTCGGCTGTAAAAGTGCTTCCGCAGTATTCGCATCTGAGCTTTTGAAGATTTGAATCGAATATAAGCGTACCGGCACATTTGGCGCACTTATATTCTATAAGTTCATCCATAAAACTGCCCCCTTTTATTGATCACATCAGAGTGTTTCAGCGATTAGCTTCCCAGTAGAACGATATATCACCCGATTCGGGGCGTTCGGTAAGCGTTATTATTATATAGCGATCGTCCGCAGTAACGAAATACTTACATTCGGCAGCGTCCTTGCTGGCCGGCGTTACCGTCACATATTTCGGAACTACTCCGAGCTTATGAGAGACCTTTCTTTCGGTCTTACCTGCAGAAAAATCGCATTTCCCGCCCTCGGTTGAATTTATAGCATATACGCCCGTGGAATCGTATACCTGCAAGCCGTTGATGCGGAAGGTAGACGAAGCGGACGTAGGCGGCATTATTCCGCGGTTTTCAACTACGGTACACGCGTCGACAGTGACAGTGCCGTTGGCGTTGCGGGCGTCGAACAAATAATAGTTTACGTTATCGGCCGCGGAATTGAGCATGCAGTCGCGGAAAGTGAGGTTCATAACGCGCGTGTTCGGATTTGCGATATTCAATATACCCTTGCTTGCGTTTTCGAACCAGGTTCCGACAAAATCGGTAGGACGTATACCGTTGGATGAAGGAATGCTTATATCGGTCCCGTTGGAAGCGAATATGCCGCCGATAATGTGCATACCGTCAAACGACTCGCCGTTCAGAAAGTCCAGCGAGATACCGACTTCGCACGTTGCGATACGCGGATGTACGACCGTATTGCCCGATCCGAAAAGATGAAGACCGGTGCCGCAATCCGAGCAGAAAACGTTTTCGAAATAGCAATCGAAAATACCTACGCCTTCGGGTTCGGCGTTGCCGCGGATAGCGGTGTCGAATTTGAAGAAAACGAGGTTTTTGAATGTGCCTATTGCAGAATTGTAATTTTTAAGCGTAGAGCCGCCGAGTATAGCGGTCACGCCGTTCATCATGCCGTTGGTGAAGAACAGATCTTCTATTGTAGTTCCCCACAGGGAAGCGTTTGATATATCGAGCAATACGCCGTTCTTGGCGCCTGCCCAAACCAGGGTAGATACCCACATACCTTCGCCTTTTAACGATACCTTGGATTTTTTAAAGAGCGTCTTAGTAATATTGTACCTGCCGGCAGGGACCCAGACCGTGCCGCCGTTTTTAGCGGCATCGTCAAGAGCCGCCTGAAAAGCGGCAGTATCGTCTGCATCACCGTTCCCTTTGGCGCCGTAATCGCGCACGTTATATATGGTCGCGGGAGTTTCGGCAGGTTCGGGTTCAGCCGGAGCCGATATTTCGGGTTCGGAAATGATTTCGGAAGAGTCGGGAACATATACATCGGAATCTTCGGACTGAGCGTTCATGCTTATTTCCTCCTCTGATCGTGCGACTGGTCCCGCGGTTTTTCCGCAAGCCGCGCAGAACAATGAGATGCAAAGGGCTATTATAACTATATATAATCTTTTACTCATTTTTACGCACCATTATCAGTCTTCAAAGCTGTACAGCACTTCTTCGAGCTGGGCCTGAGCTTTTGCTTCGCGTTCGGCAAATCTCGAAACAAAATTGGAATCGTTAACGTCGTTCATGTTCTGTATAAGCATGCCGAGTCCGCCGAAATTATAAATGTAACCGAGATCGTAAACGCGCGACGAGAAAATGAGATCGAGCATCTTTTCGGACTCGGCGTCCGCGAGATCGCGCCCCTTGAGCGTTATTTCGTAATATGCTCTCGTTACGGTATCACGCGAGTAAAAAGCCATATTCTCCAACACAAGCGCCACGTCTTCCGGGTCCTGGCAATCCGCCGGGATGGTAACTACAGGAACGAGGACAGTGGAAATAAGGCAGTGATAATCACCCTGTTCGGGATTGAGGAGCGGATAAGGCAGGATGCCGTATTCGAATTCGAACGCAGAACGGAAGTTCTTGAGATCGGTCAAAGCAAATGTGGTGAACATTATCTGATCGTTAAGGAACATACGGCAAATATCTTCAAATGTGGAGCACCCGGGAGATTTGTTTGTGACAACGTCGGGCTTGTAGCTGATCTCAAACACTTTGTTGAGTATGTTTATGTTAGATTCAGAATTCATGTTTATACGGATTTTACCGTCGTTATCTGTCTCTGTTATAGTGCCGCCGCAACCGAAAAAGAATGAATGCGGAGCGTTGAAAGCAACATGCAGTCCGTAATTATCTTTATTATCCCAGGCGGAGTCTTCGAGATTTTCAGTAAACTCGCGTCCGACCTCATAGATTTTATCCAGCGTCCAGGTCTTGTCATTGACCATTGAGTAAGGATCTATGCCGTACTGACCGGTAAGTTTTTTGTTGAAAAACACCACCATGGTGCAGTCGTTGTCGAGTATCGAAATGTCGCCGGTTGAAAAATACAGTTTATTGAGTATCTGAAGGCCTTTGTTTGCGTTTTGATCCCACCACGGCTCGTCGAGTTTAAGATCTTCGAACTCTTTTAGATCATACATAAGGCCGTCGCCCACTATCTGCGCCGCGTCGTTTATCATGGGCATATAAACGTCATAATACACGCCGGTATTGATATATTTTATCATATCCTGCGCGACGTTTTCTGATTTTTCAGCCAAAATAGTACAGTTAAGACGGTCCTGAACTATTTCGTTCCTTGTGAACACCGCGTCGTTGATCGCTTCGTCATTCTTTTCCTCAGCGTAGATCTCAAACGATTCGTAATACGAATAGTTACTGCCCGGAACGAGGAAAGTTATTTCCCTGCCTTCCAGGTCTCTTACAGCAGG
>CACYCI010000048.1 GCA_902772845.1 uncultured Ruminococcus sp. | reverse complement strand
TCGCGCTTTGCAAAGACCGCATACCTGGCTTACGATATAGATAAGGCCGGAAGAGCCGCCACCGACAAGGCGATGCATTATCTGAACGAAGTGGGCATAGCCACTAAAATAATCAATCTCGGGACCGAGACCAAGGATCCCGACGAATATATAAAAAAATACGGCGCCGATTCGTTCCGCCGCCGACTGAAAGGTTCCGAAGGGCAGAACGAATACACCATTAACGCCATAATAGGCAAATACAATACCGATATCCCCGACGAAAAGGCGTTTGCCGCGCGTGAGATCACGTCGTTCCTCGCCACGCTCGGTTCCGGCGCCGAACGCGATATCTACACCAGTTTTGCCGCCGGAAAGCTGGGGATCAACCCCGCGATGCTTGCCGACGACGTCCGGCGCGCCGCCGCTTATATGCGCAAGAAAAACAGATCCGATTACGCAGAAAGCGTCGCGCACGAAGCAGAAGGGCTCGGCGACAAAGTCAACCGTGACAGAGTGCGTTTTTCTTCGGCTGCGACGTTGGAAGAACGCATACTCGGCATAATGATATCCCACCCCGATCTTGCCCCGTCCGCCGTTGAACAGCTGGGCGACGAGGGGTTCGTGACCGAATTCGGGAAACGGGTCTACGCGGCTTTTGAACCGTCGTTCAGATCAGGGGCCGCGCCACAGATATCCGCCCACGGGTTCGACGCCGCTGAGACCGCCCGGATATCAAGGATGATCGCTCAGCGCGAGATCGGCCCCGAAAACAACGAAACCGTTCTGAACGAACTGATCAAAAAGCTGAAACGCCAGAAAGAAATGACCGAAGCAGACGAAAAGCTTAAAGAATCGCCCGCTGCTTCACTTGCGGATTACATAGAAAAATTAAGAGACAAAAAATAACACCTTACATATAGAAAGGAAAAACACAATGGACGAAAAAATGAACGTTCTCAACGAGCTTGTCGAACGCGGCAAGACAAAGGGCGCGATCTCTTCCGCCGAAGTGCTGGAGGCGCTCGACGACACCGACTGTTCGATCGATCTGCTGCTGAAAGCGTACGAAATGCTTGAATCCAGCGGTGTGGAGATCACCAACGATTTCAGCGACACCGAATCGTTCGATATCCCTGAAGACGAGCTCACCGAAGAAGACATCGACGAAGATCCCGAACAGGTGGAAAATTATCTTGTGCAGGAAGGCGTAACGATAGACGACCCCGTACGCATGTATCTGCGCGAAATAGGCAACGTCCCCCTGCTCACCGCCGATCAGGAAATGGAACTTGCCCGCCGCATGACCGCCGGCGATACCGCCGCCAAAAAGCAACTGGTGGAAGCCAATCTGCGTTTGGTGGTTAGCATAGCAAAGCGTTACGTCAACCGCGGAATGTTTTTCCTTGATCTTATACAGGAAGGCAACCTGGGGCTGCTCAAAGCAGTTGAAAAATTCGATTCCACAAAGGGGTTCAAGTTTTCTACCTACGCCACATGGTGGATCCGCCAGGCGATCACCCGCGCAATTGCCGATCAGGCGCGCACAATAAGGATCCCGGTGCATATGGTGGAGACCATTAACAAAGTTTGCCGCATTTCGCGCCAGCTCGTTCAGGAACTCGGGCGCGACCCCACCGACGAAGAGATCGCCGCGGAAATGGGTATGCAGGTGGAAAAAGTGCGCGATATACTTAAAATAGCGCAGGAGCCCGTTTCGCTTGAAATGCCGATAGGCGAAGAAGAAGATTCGCATCTGGGCGACTTCATAGCCGACGAAAACGTCCCCGCCCCGCAGGACGCCGCTTCTTATTCCATGCTCAAAGAGCAGCTTTTCGAAGTCCTGCACACGCTCACCCCGCGTGAAGAAAACGTGCTGAAGCTGCGTTTCGGGCTTGAAGACGGCAGACCCAGGACTCTTGAAGAAGTGGGCAAAGTGTTCAGCATCACGCGTGAACGCATACGTCAGATCGAAGCAAAAGCGCTGCGCAAGCTGCGCCATCCCAGCCGCTCCAAACGGCTTAAAGACTATCTTGAATAATCAGGCAGAGGTAAACAGAAATGTTAGATAAGCTCAAAGAAATAGAAGAATCAGGCATACGCGAGATAAGCGGATCGTCTTCCACTTCCGCGCTCGACGAACTGCGCGTTAAATATCTCGGCAAAAAGGGCGCGCTCACTTCCATTCTGCGCACGCTCGGCGCGCTTTCGGCGGAAGAACGTCCCAAGGTCGGCGCCGCCGCCAATGTGGTAAGGCAAAAAATCGAATCGAAGATAGAGCAAAAGCTGAAGGAACTCGAATCGCTCCAGCTCGACCTTAAGCTCAAGGCGGAAAAAGTTGACGTTACGCTGCCGGGCGTAAAAAAAGAAATAGGTCATCTTCATCCGCTCCGCTCTACCGAAAACCGTATGATAGAGATATTCGTCAGCATGGGTTTCGACCTTGTCGAAGGCCCGGAAGTCGAATCAGTATACAACAATTTCGACGCGCTCAACGCGCCCGCCGACCATCCTTCACGCGATGAGACCGATACCTTTTACATTTCGGATTCCGTGGTGCTGCGCACGCAGACTTCGCCGGTACAGATCCGCGCAATGCAGACACGCAAGCCGCCGATACGCATAATATCCCCGGGCAAGGTCTACCGCTGCGATTCGCCCGACGCCACCCATTCCCCGGTGTTCCACCAGCTCGAAGGCCTTGTTATAGATAAACATATCACGCTAGGCGATCTCAAGGGTACGCTCGATCTGTTCGCGCAGAGCATGTTCGGCGAAGGGACCAAGACCCGGCTCCGCCCGCACAATTTCCCGTTCACCGAACCTTCGGTGGAAGTCGACTTTTCGTGCTTTGCCTGCGGCGGTAAGGGCTGCAAGCTCTGCAAAGGCGAAGGCTGGATCGAAATGCTCGGCGCCGGGATGGTGCATCCCAACGTGCTCGCCGGCTGCGGCATCGACCCCGAAGAATACACCGGCTTTGCGTTCGGCGTAGGCATAGAACGCACAGCCATGCGTAAATACAACATTAACGACCTGCGCCTATTCTACGAAAACGACGTGCGCTTTATCGGTCAGTTTTAAGTGAGGAGGTATAGGTCATTATGAAAGTTTCTCTCAACTGGTTAAAAGATTACGTCCGTTTCCCCGCGGATCTTCACGAATACACCGAAGGCATGACGATGTCCGGCACAAAGGTCGAGGGCTGGGAAAAGACGGGCGAAGATATTGAAAACGTGGTAGTCGGCAAGGTGCTGGCAATGGAACGCCACCCGGATTCCGATCATCTTTGGATATGCAGCATCGACGCCGGTTCGGAACGCCCGCTTCAGATAGTGACAGGCGCCCAGAACGTGCGCACCGGCGATCTTGTGCCGGTCTGCCTTGACGGCGCACAGCTTCCCGGCGGCAAGACCATAAAGGCCGGCAAACTGCGCGGTGTGCTTTCCGAAGGAATGCTTTGCTCGATAGGCGAGCTGGGGCTTACCCTGCACGATTTCCCTTACGCCGCAGAAGACGGCATATTCATACTCAAAGAAGATTGCAAGCCCGGCGACGATATACACGACGTGCTTATGCTCTGCGACACGCTGGTCGATTTTGAACTGACGTTCAACCGCCCGGATTGCCTTGCGCTTTTAGGCATCGCGCGCGAGACCGCCGCCACTTTCCGCACTCCTCTCAATTACAAAGAGCCGGTGATAGCTCCAAAAAAAGACGGCGACGACGTAAGCAAATACGTTACGGTCAAAGTGGAAAACACCACGCTTTGCCCCAGATACACCGCACGCGCCGTAAAGAACGTTAAGATAGCCCCTTCGCCGCTGTGGCTGCGTGCCAGACTGCGCGCCTGCGGCGTCAGACCGATAAACAACATAGTTGATATCACAAACTACGTCATGCTCGAATACGGTCAGCCCATGCACGCCTTCGATCACGAATTCATCAAGAGCAAGAGCATAGTCGTCCGCAACGCGCATGAAAACGAAACCATAGTCACTCTGGACAGCACGGAGCGCAAGCTCGATCCTTCCGTGCTCGTAATAGCGGACGGCGAACGCGCCATAGCGCTTGCCGGTGTGATGGGTGGCGAGAATTCCGAAATAAACGAAAACACCCGCACGGTCATTTTTGAATCCGCCAACTTCAACCGCGAAAATATCCGCTTCACCTCACGCGCGGTGGGTCTGCGCACCGATTCATCCAAGAGGTTCGAAAAAGGGCTTCCTCCATATAACTGTCTGCCCGCAGTAAACCGGGCCTGCCAGCTGGTGGAAGAGCTGGGCTGCGGCGAAGTAGTAGACGGAGTGATAGACGTCTGCTCAGCCGATATAGCGCCTTATAAAGTGGTACTCGACCCGCAGCGGATAAATCAGATACTCGGGACTTCCCTTTCGGAAAAAGAGATTTCCGATATACTCGCGCTCATAGATTTCAAGGCGGAGGGCGGCTTTGTGACTGTTCCGCCTTATCGCACCGATATAGTGAACACCGCCGACCTCGCGGAAGAAGTGGGCAGACTTTACGGCGTTGACAAAATAGAAGGCACGCGCTTTGAAGGCCGCGCCGCCGAAGGTCATATCACTCCGGGCAAACAGCTTTGCAATCTGCTCGGCGAATACTGCACCGGGCTCGGATATTCCGAAATATACACATATTCGTTCATTTCACCGCTTTGGTTCGATAAACTCCGGCTCGCCGCTGACGACGAGCGCCGCGACGCAATCAAGATACGCAACCCGCTGGGCGACGAAACTTCCATAATGCGCACGACAGCACTGCCCTCGATGCTTTCGTGCATGGCGCTCAATTACAGCAGACACAATCTGGAAGCCAAGCTGTTCGAGACCGCGACCGTGTTCAGGAAGAAAGGCGAAATGTCGGACGAAAGAAAGATACTCTGCCTGGGCAGCTACGGCAAGGGAGATTTCTTTGAAATAAAAGGCGATCTTGAAGCCATACTTGACGCTTTGGGCGTAAAGCCGCTCACGTTCGTCAAATGCGCCGCCGAGCATTCTTATCACCCCGGCAGATGCGCCGAAATTTTCTGCGGCGAGACCCGCATAGGCGTGTTCGGGCAGATACATCCGCTCTGCGCGCGTGAATTCGGCATTGAATGCGAAGCGTACGCCGCCGAGATAGAACTTGACGCGCTGGCTGCCTGCCGCACCGAACCTCAGTACGCGCCCATACCTGTGTTCCCGGCTTCGGAACGCGACCTTGCGCTCGTAATGGACGAAGACGCCGAAGCCGGCGACGTGATAGCCGTGATCAGCAAAAACGGCGGCAAAGCCCTGGAAGGCGTAAGCGTATTCGATGTTTACCGCGGAAAAGGCGTTGATGAAGGCAAGAAGAGCGTGGCGTTCCGCCTTACGTTCCGTCTGCCCGACAAAACGCTGAGCGATGAAGACGTGGACCGCGCGATAAGCAAAATATTGCGCAAGCTCGAAGAAGGATCCGGAATAACGTTAAGGTCCTGACGTTCGTTAAAAAAGAGGGGCGGCGGCGCCGCCCCCAAAACCCTATTGCATTCGACATTCAATAGTGCTATAATGTATATGTAAAATAATAAAATGGGAGGCAAAAGCAATGGAAGAGAACAACAAAACAAGGCCGTTCAGTATCAAAGAGCAGGAAGAGATCCAAATGCGCAACGTGCTGCAGTGCGTCTACGATTCGCTAAAAGAAAAGGGCTATAACCCCATAAATCAGCTCGTGGGTTATATACTTTCCGAAGATCCCACCTATATCACCAACCACAATAACGCGCGTTCGCTCATACGCAAGATCGACCGCGATAAGCTTTTGCGTTCTCTCGTACAGAACTATCTTAAGCTGTAAAGAAAGGAGCTCAAAATGAGCGAAGAAATAAAAACTCTTATGTACAAAGGCAAGCCGCTGGTCAGGCAGGGGCAGTTCCTTTATTACGGTTTTCCCGACGACAAAGCAATACTGTTTATGAACATACTCGAAACCAAAAAGTCGGGCGATCTCGATATCGCGACCAGAGTGCTGGTTCAGATACAGTCGACCGACGACGACCTGAATTTTAACGAAAAGGTCCTTAAGCAGTGCGAAAAGAACAGTTTTTACGAAGCTTTTGAGATAGGCACCATTTGGCTGTGGCGCGAGCTCAACCAAAACGGTCAGAACAAATAAAGGGGCGTTGAATTTAATGAAACTTACGTATTTAGGCACCGCCGCCGCCGAAGGGTGGCCCGCGGTATACTGCAACTGCGACCATTGCAAGCGCGCCAAAGCGGCGGGCGGCAGGAATCTGCGCACGCGCAGTCAGGCGCTTGTCAACGAAGACCTGCTTATAGACTACCCCTGCGACACCTACGCGCACGCGCTTGCCAACAAGCTCGATCTTTCGGCGGTCAGGTATCTGCTCTTTACCCACGCGCACATAGATCATTGCAACCCCTGCGACCTTACCATGCGCCGCGAAAGCTGCTATGCGCACGACATGACCAACGCCGAGTTGGATATCTTCGGCAACGAACGCTGCAAGGCGCGGCTGGAGGCCCTGCTTGGCGTTTTCTCGGATGAACAGGCGACATACAACTACAACGTGGTTACGCCCTACGAACCGTTCGAATTCGGCAGATACAAGGTGACGCCCATGAAAGCGCGGCATTCCTCGCCGCACGACCTGGTTTACATAATACAGTCAGAAGGCAAGACTCTGCTCTACCTGCACGACACCGGTCTGCTTTACGACGAAGTGGTCGATTATCTGGAATCCAACAAGATAAAAGCCGACCTTGTCAGCTACGACTGCACCTACGTCACGCTTCCGAGCGCGGGCGGACACATGGGGCTCGACACAAACGTCATCCTGCGCGACAAATTCCTTGAAAAAGGCATCATAGGCACAAATACTGTGAACGTTATCAACCATTTTTCGCACAACGGCAAGCTCATCTACGACGAGCTCGTCCCCGTCGCGCGCGAGCTGGGTTTTGAAACGTCTTACGACGGGATGGTAATTGAGATTTGAATTGGACAATAACCAATATCTGGACTGGTACGGAATTGTATAAGATGGTAAAAAAATGAACAATCAGCCAAGGAGGTACAATACTATGAAAACAAGAATTATTATCTATTTGTTGCTTCTTGTATTTGTTTTGGTATCATGCAATAACAATAACGTCAATGTAT
>CACYCI010000047.1 GCA_902772845.1 uncultured Ruminococcus sp. | reverse complement strand
ATATTTCTTTACAAGCGAATGCTGTATTTCGCAGAGCGACGTAGGATTAAATTTAATCCACTTTAAGTCATAAACAAGTGCGCGCGGACCATAGCGATATGATCCGCGCGCACAATAATAGTGTTAGATATTCAATTTATCGCTCTTCGCGGAAATAAGTTGTGCCGAGAGAAGCCGGGCCGAGGTTTTCCTTTTTCTTGCCGAGACTTACTATAATGAGCACGACGATGGTGATGATATACGGTAGCATCTGCGCAAGATCTGTTGAGACTTTGATACCGAGCATGCCGGGGAGATACTGATAAGCCCAGTAACAAATGCCGAATATCAGCGAGCCCCAAAGCAGATTCAGCGGTTTCCAGACCGCGAAGATCACGAGTGCGACAGCCATCCAGCCAAACGCCTGGATAGAGGCGATATCCGCAGTCGCCCAAGCGCCGCTTTTGAATTCCATAACGCAGTAAACGCCGGCAAGACCGGTGATACCCGAACCTACGCAGGAAGCAACGTATTTATAGCGGGTAACGTTTATACCCGCTGCGTCTGCAGTAGAGGGGCTTTCGCCTACGGCGCGAAGGTTGAGCCCTACGCGCGTCTTGTTGAAGATAAAATGCATTCCGACTGCTATTGCAATAGTGAAGTAAAGCATAAAACCGTACGAGAAGAACAGATCGGAAAAGACGCCGAGTTTATCGGAAAGGCCGGGGATGAGCGCTGTGAATACTCTGTTTGCAGGGTCGCAGCGAACGTTGCCCGAAGAAGACTGGACAAAATAGATAGAAAGGAATTCAGCAAGACCGCAACCGAATATTGTAAGTACAAGACCGACAACGTTTTGGTTGATTCGCAGCGTCACGGTGAAAAAGCTGTATATCAGCCCTATCAGCATAGACGAGCAGAAAGCAACAAGCAATGTAAGCAAAAGTATAACGATTACGCTGGGCTGCTCTACCGCTTGGCAGTACTTGAACGCTGCTATGAAACCGGTGGCAGCACCGACGCACATGGTTCCGGGCGTTCCGAGGTTGAGCCCGCCGGATTTTTCGGTGAGAAGTTCGCCGAGCGCCGCAAGCGTTATAAGGGCGGCAAAGCCGATGGCTTTCTGTATCCAAATGATCATTCGGTGATCTCCTCCTTTTTTGAAGCGTGAGCGCGGAACGCCAGCTTGTAATTAATAAAGAATTCGCATCCAATAATGAGCAGCAGCATTACTCCGACGATAATTTTAGCGGAAGCCGGAGAAAAGCCAAGGTCACTGTATGTGTTCGCCATGAGCATAGAACCGTTTTCGAGCGCTACTATAAGTACAGAAACACCAACCATGACAAACGTGTTGAATTTAGAAAGCCAGGCGACGATTATTGCGGTAAAACCGTAACCGCTGCCGAGGTTAGAAGTTATAGTGTGGCTTTGTGATGAAACACAGAGGAAACCGCAAAGACCGCATATAGCACCCGAAATCGCCATGGTCCGGAGCATGACCTTATTTACGCTGATGCCGGCGTACTTAGCTGTGTTCTGCGAATCACCTACGACGGCGATCTCGTAGCCGTGCTTTGTATAACGCAGGTAAAAATACATAAGTACGGTAATGATGATTATTACGATCATGAAAATCATGTCTTCATTACGGAACCAGGACGGATCTTTGCCTCTCCACATAGAAGCAAGCCAACCGCTCTGGGTGCCGGGATTGATCATTCCGAGCGCAGATTTTGGTCCGCGCCATAAATTGAAGAAATAATCCACGATCTTCATCGCGATATAGTTCATCATCAGCGTGAAAAGCGTTTCGTTTGTGTTGAACTTTGATTTGAACACGGCGGGGATTATGCCCCAGACGGCTCCGCATATAATACTGATAATGAGCATAAGCGGAAGCAAAATATAAGCGGGCAGCGTGCCGTAATTGAACATGATGAACGCTGCGCCTATGCCTCCGGCGAGCAACTGGCCTTCGGCGCCGATGTTCCAGAACCGCATTTTGAACGCAGGAGCAAGAGCAACGGCAATAAGCAGCAGTTTACATGCAGTTTTAAGCGTTATCCAAAGATAGCTCGAAGAAAAAACGTTCCAGAAAGCTTTGAAGGAATCTGATTTTTCGAGCCCCGGTATGCCGAAAGAACCTTTTAGCATAGTCGTTAAAAACGTCCATGGGTCTTTGCCGATTGTTATGAATACGAACAGCGCGCTGAGCAGAAGAGCGGCAACGAACGCGCCGATCCTTACGGCAAAAGCTTTAAGTTTTGACATGGGAGGGCGCTTGGTTATATGAAACAGAGGTTCATGCGCGATCT
>CACYCI010000046.1 GCA_902772845.1 uncultured Ruminococcus sp. | reverse complement strand
TTTTGTGTAGATATGGAACGGAACGATCGCATCGATACCGAACTCGTTCATTTGTTCCGGAGTCATATTGCTACTTGAATCCGTAATAATAACGTAATTTCTCATAAAGTCCTCCTTATTCAAGTACTATAATGAAATCGTATATTTCCTGGTTGCCTTCAACTTCGTAAAACTCTTTGTTTCTGTACGAGTTTTTAAAAAGATCTCTTACGCGCTGTTTATCTTCATCCGTTGCGTCCGTTCCGTAGAACACAGTGACAATCTCTTTGTCGTCCAGACCGAGTTTTTCGCAAAGATCACGCAAAGCCGTTATCTTATCTTCGTCCGCTGTAAGCACTTTTTTATTGGTAAAGCCAATATAATCGTTGCTTCTTACAGAAAGATCTTTATAATCGACGTTCCTTATCGCTTTACAGACCATCCCTGTCTCGACGAACTCCATGTTAGAAATGAAATTCGCCTTTATCGTCACCGGGTCATCAGAACTGTAATCAAGCATCGCGAGTGACGCGTATGCCTGGCCGGGATTTATCGAGGGGATTATATGGACCTTTGATTTGCCGTAAAGCTCGCCAGCCTGTTCCGCAGCCATGAAGATATTAGAATTGTTGGGAAAAACAAAAATGTTATCGGCGTTGATCTCGTCGAACGCTTTTATGAAATCGCCAGTGGACGGATTCTTGCCCTGACCGCCGTCTATGATATGATCCGCGCCGAGTTCGCGGAATACTTCAATGTTGCCCGAACCGCTGGTCACCACGCAGGAAGCGTATTTTGCGCGTTTCTTCGCGACCTTTGGAATGTCCGCAGATCTTTTTGCTTCGTGCTCATTGTGCTGAAGCATCATGTTTTCGATCTTTACAGTAAGAAACTCGCCGAACTGCTGACAAAATTCAAGTACCTTCGAAGGCGTCATCGTATGTACATGGATCTTCAGGATCGAATCCTCTTTGAGCGCAACTATAGAATCACCTATTGTTTCAAGATATTCAATGACACGGTTGATATCAAAATTATCAACGTCGGTCTTCGCCGTCATAAGTCTAAGCAGAAATTCCGTGCAATAACCGTATTCAAAAACAGAATCTTTGCCGAACAGCGAAAAATCGAGTGCCGTATTCTGTTTCTGATCGGTGTCAAAAGAAAATTCGCTTGAATTACCGCGTATCGCTTCAAGCACGCCCTGCGCTATCATGTACAGACCGGCTCCGCCGCTGTCAACGACCCCCGCCTCTTTCAGCACATCCAAAAGCTCCGGCGTGTTGGCGAGCGAGGTTTTCATTTTAGAAAGGATCAGCTCTGAATACTCGCCCAGCGTTATATTTTCATTTATATGTTCGTTTGTTCCTTCGAGCGCTTCGCGCGCTACGGTCAGTATGGTACCTTCTACCGGGGTAACAACAGTAGAGTATGCGCGCTTAACTCCTTCCGAAAAAGCTTTGCTCAAGTCTGCAATACTTGCGACCTCAACGCCTTCGAGCCCGTTGCCGAGGCCGGCGAATATCTGTGAAAGGATAACGCCGCTGTTGCCGCGTGCCGAAAGAAGCATTCCTACCGCAAGCGCGTGGGCTTTTTTATCAACCGAATTTTCGTGTTCCTGCTGCATGCTTTTGATCCCGCCGGAAAAAGTGCGGAACATATTGTCGCCCGTATCGCCGTCCGGAATAGGGAAAACGTTGAGATCGTTTATCTTTTTTATATTCTCTTTAAGTTTTCCGGCGCCGTTAAGAATGAACTTTTCAAAAAGGAAACCGTCTATTTGTTTATAATTGGAATAATTCATGTTCATATGCCGACAACACCTTATATTTTCTTCTTGAAACAACGTCTGCGCTTATTTTGATGTCTGTCAAAATACTTTAGAATGTTCTGGATATGATGGTTATCTTCAAGCATCAGATTCGTTTCAAGATGATCTATGTCGCTTTCGCGAAGGAAATTGACAAGCAGACCGATCAGGATAGTGGCAACTCCTTTTGATTCGTACTCGGGGAGGATGCCTATAAGTCCGAGATCCAAAACTTTGGGGTGTTTCTTTGATCTGAGAAACCTTACAACGAACGGCAAAGTCATGTGCCCGGCTGATTTTCTGACAGCTTCTGATATAGAAGGGAACATAAGTGAAAAACCTATCATCCTGTCGTTTTTATCATAAAGCATAAGTATGTCCTGCGGGCGGACAATCTGTTTGAAATCCTTAATGTAATTGTCTATGATCTCGCTGTTCAACGGCATTGTGCCGTAAAGTCGCGAATACGCTTTGTCTATGATGTCAAAAATGCCGTTTATGTGTTTATCTATTATCTCGTTTATGGTCTTCGCCTGATAAACTCGGATCTCGAACCTTTTTAACATCTTTTGGCTGAATTCTATAATCCTGTCGGCGTTTTCCGCCGGTGCGTACAACTTGTATTCAAGCCAATCGACGTCTTTTTCGAATCCGTAAGATTCGATAAGGCGCTGGTAATACGGAAAATTGAATTGTTCTTCGTAAGTATGAAGTTGATCGAAACCTTCTATCAAAAGGCCTTCGCGTTCAAGGTCGGAATACCCCAAAGGCCCGACGAACTCGTCCATACCTTTTTCTTTTGCCCAATTTTCAACTTTGGCAAAAAGCGCGCCGGATACTTCCGGGTCGTCAATACTGTCGAATCTCGTAAACCTCACGCGTTTCTGCGCCCATTTTTTATTGGCTTCTTTCTGGATTATTCCCTGGATCCTTCCTACGGCTTTACCGTCTCTGTATGCAATAAAGCAAACGACGTCGCACACTTTGTTGAACGGATAATCGGGCTTGAATATCTCAAATTCGCCCTTGTATAGCATGGGGACAAAAAAACTGTTCCCTTTATAAAGTTCGAGAGGGAAACGGACAAATTCTTTTTGTTCTTTTTTGGTCGTCACTTCACGCACATCGATCATAAAATGCCTCTCCTTATAATACCGAACAAATATTATACATAATGATTATAACACGAAAAATGTCGAATATCAATAGATATTACGCTTTTTTGAACGTTTTTTTAAATATATTGCAATTTTACAAAACAAAACGGCGCATACGATGCGCCGTTAAAGCGGTATTTATTTTTTCAGTTCAAGAGTACGTTCAAGCGAAGACTTTGCGGCTCCGCTTATAATATCCGAAAGATCAGAACCGTCTATCACTGCAACGCCTCGTTCTGTCGTTCCGCCTTTTGAACAGACTCTGCTGCAAAGCTCGTCGGCGGATGCTTTACCGTCCATTGCCATTACGGCAGAACCTTCTATAGTTTTTATAGCAAGCGAATATGCCAGGTGAGGCGGAAGCCCTATCTCTTCGCCTGCAGAGGTCAATGCTGTTATGAACCTGTATACAAATGCAGGCCCGCAGCCGCTGATGCAACCGGCGGCATCAATTAGCTCTTCCGGTATAGAATACAGTTTTCCGCTTTTTGCAAAAGTCTTTTTGAATATGGAATCGTCTGAAGAAGACACTCCATCACAATAGTAAAGCACTATCCCTTTGCCGACTTCCAACGGTGTATTCGGCATCATTCTTATTACCGGAGTATCGGACATTCCCAAAAGCCGTTTAATATATGCAACAGAAACGCCGGCGGCAATAGTAACTACTATCACGTCATTTCGAGTTTTTATAAGCGGCGCTATTTCTTCGCAAAGCGTTTCTATATCCTGGGGTCTGACACATATAAAGACAAAACGGCACTTACGGGCGATTTCTGCGTTTGTGCTGACACTTGCTCCGTACTTTTTTGCAAAATCTTCCGCCTTTTGCGGAGTGCGGTTCGAAACGTAAACGTCATTATTTTTGTCTTTTGCAGCTATCGCGGCGAGCACTGTGCCCATATGACCGCATCCGATAAAACCGAAACCGTTCATTTTTACCACCTCGTCTGTCCGTTGCCGCGGAGAATGTATTTATAAGAAGTAAGCGCGTCAAGTCCCATAGGTCCTCTGGCATGTAACTTTTGCGTGGAGATCCCGATCTCACATCCGAAACCGAACTCTCCGCCGTCAGTGAATCTCGTGGATGCGTTCACATATACCGAAGAGCTGTCGACAAGCGAAACGAATTTTTCTACCGCCGCTTCGTCTTCGGCGACAATACATTCGCTGTGGAATGTTGAATGCCGGGCAATATGGCGAATCGCCTCGTCAACGGAGCCAACGCATTTTACCGCCAACTTATAATCCAGGAATTCTGTGTCAAAATCATTTTCATTCGCCTTTTTCCCGTTTATTATGGAATACGAATAATCGTCAAGTTTGAATTCCACGGGGACAAGACCTTTCTTTTCACGCTCGGTAAAAAGGCGCTCGTATAAGCGGGGAAGGAATACGGATGCAATATCGCGGTGTACAAGGCAGACTTCGGCGGCGTTGCAAACCGACGGTCTGGAAACCTTTGCGTTTTCAACTATGTCTAACGCTTTCGCCATATCGGCAGATCTGTCGACGTAAATATGGCAAATGCCGGCGCCGGTCTGGATACACGGGACCTTCGCTTTTTCAACGCAAGCGTTTATAAGTCCGGCGCTTCCGCGCGGGATAAGCACATCTACCAAGCCGACTGCTTCCATAAGCTCTGTCGCGCTCTGACGCGAGGTATCTTCTATCAATCCTATTGCGCATGGGTCTATATTTTGCTGTTCAAGCGCATCCTTTATTATTTTTACTATGGATTTATTTGTGAGTATGGCCTCTTTCCCTCCGCGCAAGACGCATACGTTACCGCTTTTCAGGCATAGCGAAGCAGCGTCGCAGGTGACGTTAGGGCGGCTTTCGTATATCATCGCGACAACGCCTATCGGAACGGAAACTTTATTCAGTTCGATACCGCTTTTCAAAACTCGCTTTTCAAGAGTCTTTCCGCACGGGTCGTCAAGCAACGCGACTTTTCTTATATCTGCGCAAATAGATTTTATCCGCTTTTCATCAAGCGTCAGGCGGTCGATCATGACCGTAGAGACAGCCACCCGCGCGTTATTTACGTCTTCAGCGTTTGCAGCGATGATTTCAGACGCGCGGTTTTCGATCGTGTCGGCTATCGTCAGCAGCGCTCTGCGTTTGCTTTCATCGGAAAGCACGGCCACGGAATCGCGCGCAGCGCGTGCAGAAGTAAGTAATTCTTTGGTAGTCATTTAATATCTCCTCCGAAAAGCGTACCTATAGGTTCGCCGTCGAGCAAACGGTACAGGTCTTCCGGATCTTCGCCGGAAAGAATGACCGTGCTGATATTTTCTTCAAGGCAGATCTTTGCAGCAATAAGCTTTGTGTGCATACCTCCGGTACCGAGCGCCGATCCGGCATCTCCGCCAAGTGCCATTATAGTATCGTCTATGGCCTTGACTCTGTGTATTATCCTCGCACCGCTGTCCTTTTTGGGATCAGCGGTATACAGGCCTTCGATATCCGAAAGTATAACAAGCATATCGGCGTTAACGGAAACTGCGACAAGAGCTCCAAGAGTGTCGTTATCGCCGACGGCGATCTCTTCTGTGGCTACGCTGTCGTTTTCGTTGATTATTGGAAGGCAGCCCAGCCGAAGCAGTTCTTTGACAGTGTTATGAAAATTTGCGTGCCGTGTTTCGTCTTCGAAATCGCTCTTGGTAAGGAGTATCTGCGCCACGTTATGGCGGTATTCCGAAAAGTATTTGTCATAGGTATACATAAGTTCGCATTGACCCACAGCGGCGGCTGCCTGCTTCAGGGACATGTTCCCCTTTGTACCGGAAATACCCAACTTTCCGACGCCCATACCGATAGCGCCGCTCGAAACAAGGATTATCTCGTGCCCGCGGTTTTTAAGATCGCTCAATACGCGGCATAGAGTCTCTGTACGCCTTATATTCATTTTTCCGTTGGGATACGCGAGCGTCGATGTTCCGACTTTTACGACTATTCTCATAATACGCCTCTTATTTTTATTCACTGCGCTGCGGATGATATGAAAAGTTATTCCATATACGCCTTAACTATTTATAATTATACCACGCTGTGAATAATTCTGCAATAGTTTTTATCATTTTAGATGCTCCTTCTTCAATGAACGTCCGCATAATATAGGATATCACATTCAGCCGACAGGGAAAATGCTGCCGCCTATAAATTCGCGAAGCAGACTGTTGCGCGGGACGTCTTCGCAGGAAAGGCCAAGAAAATATTCAAAGAATTTCAGCAGACGTTTTGCTTCGGGATATTCGGGAACGTCTGTCGGTATAGCAAACAAGAGCGGCTCGGCAAAAGTTTTCAGTACGGCAAGCTCGTATATCGACGCCGAGTTGAACATGACGTCGGCAGATTCCTGGAACGGGAAAATATGTTTTTCTTCACCCTGACGCACCGATTGCCAACGTGCGATCGTTTCGCGAGCAGAAAAACCGCGTGTACGCGCGTCACGCACCATGCGGCGTATTTCTCGGCTGTCTGTCGTAGGTATCCGGTTATGCTCGTCGATATTCAACGCGGTTATCGCGCTTATGTATATCCTGAACTTGTCGTCGGGACTGATCGAATACGAAAGCTTGTCATTCAGGCCGTGTATACCTTCTATCACCAAGACGTCGTCCGAACCCATTTTTAACGAATTGCCGTTGTATTCAGGTCTGCCGAGCTTAAAATTGAAAGTGGGCAGTTCGACTTTTTCGCCTTTGAGCAGAGAAGTCATCTGCCGGTTGAAAAGATCTATATTTATAGCTTCAAGACATTCAAAATCGTATTCGCCGTTTTCGTCTTTCGGAGTGAGCTCGCGCTGAAGGTAATAATTATCACATGCGATCGGATGCGCTTTCAGCCCAACGTTGTTCAGCTGTATGGAAAGACGGTGCGAAAACGAAGTTTTGCCGGAAGAGGACGGACCCGCTATCATAACTATGCGTCTGTTTTCTTCTTTTATGCGCTGCGCGAATTCGCCTATGATATGCTCCTGGTAAGCTTCGGAAGAGAGTATGATATCTTTTCCTTCCCCGCGCGAAATGGCGTCGTTGAGTGCGGCAACGGTGGGGATCCCTATATTTTCGCCCCAGGTGTTTGAAACGTTCATCGCAGCGAACAATTTCGGAGCCACGTACGGGCTTCCGATCTTTTCAGGCGCCGAATGGTTTGGCAGCACAAGAAGCACGCCTTCGCCCGCCGGGACCAGATCGAAAATATCCACATAACCTGCGGAAGGAGGCATATAACCGTAATAGTAGTCGTAGTAGTTTCCGAAACGGTACATATTCGTTGTAGAAGTTCTTCTGTAATGGAACAGCCGTTCTTTGTCCTTCATACCGTGTATACGGAAGATCTCAACTGCTCCCCGGGTAGAGATCTTTGACTTTACGAATTTTTCGTCATTGTCTACATATTTACGCATTACCGCCTTGATCCTGCCAAGCGTTTTTGCGTCAAGCTTTATATTGCATCCGTCTTTGAAAACTACGGTGAAATACAATCCGTCGCCGATCGCGTATTCAAGTTTAAGCTTTTTCAGCTTTTTTCCGTAAAGGTGAGTCGTCGCGCGCAGAAACATCATCTCGGCACCGCGCTCGTAAGCCCTGTGCCCGTCGCGGTCGCGCGTTGTATAGAACTTCAATACGGGGAGAAAGTCTCCTTCGGCGTTGCGGCTTTCCGCGAGCCCGACTTTTTTGTTGAGCTCATACAGTTTCTGATCGACGTTTGCCAGAATTATGCGGGCGTCGTATTCTTTTTGGATGTCCGAAGCGATATCGGAAAACATCGCTGTATCCGGATATTCGACCGTTCTTCCTTTGTAATTGAATCGCATACTTTACTCCTTTCGAATCTGTCTTTTGCTTTATAACCATTTTACCAAAAAATGAGTAAAAGTCAATACTGCATCAGTTAATAATAATACATTATCAAAGCAGAAGCGCCTTTTTGCCACATTTATCTAAAAGATAAGACGTCCGGTCACATTTTCGTGCAATAGTAATATTGAAATAAGTTGTATACAGTGCTATAATATTCCAAAATAATTTTAATGTGGGTATTTTATGCTTTTCGGTAAAAATATCAATCGCTATTATATCAAATACGGCCCGCGTCTTTTGCTCGGCATCATTGCTCTTATCGTCGTAGACTGGCTGCAGCTCGTCATACCTGTTTTATACAAGTATGTTATCAACGGCGTAAACAACGGATATGTCAACATAGACGGCACCGACGTTCCGTTCGATATGGCTTTCCTGCTCGATAAGATCTGTCTTCCCATGATACTTATCATACTTGCAATGGTTATATGCCGTTTCCTGTGGAGGATATGTTTCTTCGGCGCAGGTATCAACGTAGAGACCGATCTCCGGCTCCGTATGTTCGACGTGTGCAAGGATCTTTCGCAAGAGTATTATCAGCGCAACAAAGTCGGCGATCTAATGTCGCTTTTTACTAACGATCTCGAAACCGTACAGGATTGCTTCGGCTCCGGCATCCTTATGTTCGCAGACGCTTTGTTCCTCGGTCTGCTCGCTGTGATAAAAATGGCGGTCATGAATATATGGCTCACTTTGCTGTGCCTTGTCCCTATGGTATTGCTTTTTGCCGCAAGCACAGTCATAGGCAAGTATATGATGAAAAAATGGGAAAAACGCCAGGCCGCTTTTTCATCGCTTTCCGATTTTTCACAGGAAAGTTTTGCGGGAATAGCCGTAATAAAAGCTTTTGTAAAAGAGGCAAAAGAGCTTTCCGCTTTCAAAAAGCTGAACAAAGACAACGAAAAAGCGAACGTGGATTTCACAAAGCTTTCCGTCGCGCTGAACGTATTCGTCACATTGTTCGTCGAATCCGTTATCTGCGTTATACTCGGCTATGGCGGCTATCTTGTTTGGGACAAAACTTTCGACGCCGGCCAGCTTATGGAATTCATCGGATATTTTACGGCGATAGTTTGGCCGATAATGGCTGTATCTCAACTTATAGAAATGCATTCACGCGGCAAGGCGTCTCTTTCGCGTATAAGCAAGCTGCTCGATTCGACTCCGGACGTTATTGACGCTCCGAACGTCACCGATCCCGGCAGTATAGCCGGAAATATAGAATTCAAAGACCTTACGTTCAAATATCCAGGATCTGAAACCGAAGTTCTTAAAAACGTGTCGTTTAGAATCAACGCGGGAGAAAGCGTCGGAATAGTAGGAAGGACCGGATCGGGTAAGACTACCTTGGTCGACCTTATACTCCGCACTTACAACGTACCTGACGGAACGCTGTTCGTTGACGGTCAAGACGTGAATACGATCACGATCGAAAGCGTACGACGCAACGCCGCTTACGTACCGCAGGATAATTTCCTCTTCAGCGATACTATCGAAAACAACATTGCCTTTGCCTCAGATACGAACGACATCGAAGAAGTCATAAAGGCCGCTAAGCTTTCAGATGTCCACGATAATATCTCAGAATTCACCGAAGGTTACAAGACCGTGCTCGGTGAAAGGGGCGTAACAGTTTCCGGCGGTCAGAAGCAGCGCATTTCTATTGCCCGCGCGATTATGAAAAACGCACCCATACTCATACTCGACGATTCTGTTTCGGCCGTCGACGTAAAAACAGAAAAGAATATCCTGCAAAGTCTCAAGAGCATCCGCGGCGGCAAGACCACGATACTTATAGCTCACCGCATAACTACCATAGAAAATATGGATAAGATCGTTTTCATAGAAAACGGTTCCGTCGCCGCAGTCGGCAAACATTCAGAGCTATATAAAAACTGCAAAGAATACCGCAAAATGGTAGACCTCCAGAAGCTCGACGATATCGAGTCTTCCAACGGAAAGGGGGCGTGACGATGTACGAATACTATCCCATCATCGTCGTCGGAGCGGTTCTCGGCGTCCTTTCGGTAATCTTTATTACGGCGTTCTTTTCGATCAAAAACCGCAAGGCGGCCATAGGATTCGACCGGAACATGAAAGATTCCGAGATCATCCGCCGTCTGCTCGCGTATGCAAAGCCGTACGCAAAGAATTTCCTGCTGGTCCTTCTTTTGATGATAGCTTCGATCGCCTATGAGATCATCTCTCCTATGATAGTAGGGAATATAGAAGAAACGATCAAGAACGATTTTCCTCTTTCTTCGCTATTCTCCCAAGTGGCCGTTTATGCCGGAGTAATAGTGATCTCGCTTGTTTGCACGTATATACAGGCGATCGTATTGCAAAAGACCGGGCAAAAGATAATTTCTGCAATACGTCAGGATCTTTTCGCGCATATCGAAAAGCTTTCGCACGAGCAGCTGAATTCGATACCGGTCGGAAAACTCGTTACGCGAGTTACCAACGATACAAACGCGGTATCGATAATGTTCACCAACATAATCGTGAACCTTGCAAAGAATGCATTCATAATCGTGGGCGTGCTTGTCGCCATGATGATACTCAATTATATGCTCACGCTTATGATACTTTGTTTTGCTCCCTTTATCGTTCTGTTTACGCTTATTTTCCGTAAGTTTTCACGCAGAGCGTACCGACGCGTCAAAGACGCGACCACGGATATAAACACGTTCCTTTCCGAAAACCTTTCCGGCATGAAGATAATTCAGATATTCAACAGGGAAGAGCGCAAAAAAGAAGAGTTTTCCGTAAAGAATACGGAACTGTGCAAAGCAAAGCGTTCACAGATCTTTGTTTTCGGCATTTTCCGCCCCGTGGTTTATATGCTTTATATAGCTTCGGAAATGTGTCTTATGTATTTGGGCGGCAAAGGATATATCAATAATTCATCGTTTCTCGGGCAATTCATCACAAGCGGCACTATAGTATCGTTCTATCTCTATATTTCGCGCTTTTTCAACCCCATACAAAGTTTGGCCGAACAGTTCAACTGGCTTCAGTCCGCCTTTGCGTCTGCAGAAAAGATCTTCTCGCTGCTCGATATAAGCCCCGAAATAATCGATTCTCCCGACGCCATCGAGCTTGAGTCTGTGAAAGGCGAAATAGAATTCAAAGACGTCTGGTTCAGTTACGTAAAGGATGAATGGGTACTTAAAGGAGTTTCATTCAAAGTTAAAGCCGGCGAGACCGTTGCTTTCGTAGGCGCTACCGGTTCCGGTAAGACTACCATACTTTCGCTGCTTTGCAGGAACTACGAAATACAGCGCGGGCAGATCCTTGTTGACGGTATCGACATCCGTAAAATCAAGATCGCGTCGTTGCGCAGCCACTTCGGGCAGATGCTTCAGGACGTGTTCCTCTTTTCCGGCACGATCAGGTCTAATATACTGCTCCGAAAAGAAGACGTTTCGGAATCAGAGATCATGGAAGCGTGCCGTTACGTAAATGCAGACAAGATCATCGAACGGCTCCCGAAAGGACTTGATGAAGAAGTCCGCGAGCGTGGGAACAACTTTTCCGCCGGACAGCGTCAGCTTATTTCATTCGCCAGGACGATCATACACAAACCGGAAATAATGATACTTGACGAAGCCACCGCAAATATAGACACCGAGACGGAAATACTTATTCAGGATTCGCTCGAAAAAATGATGAAGATCGGAACGCTTCTTATAGTTGCTCACCGTCTTTCAACCATCCAGCACGCCGATAATATTTTCTATCTTTCACGCGGCGAGATACTCGAGCACGGAACGCATCAGCAGCTTCTCGAAAATAAAGGCCGTTATTATGACCTTTATATGCTCCAGTACGAACGCGATACCAAATGATCACATACAAAAAGACCGTCGCTATTTAACGGCGGTCTTTATTTTTATATTTTTTAATCATGCTATTGACTTTAGCGCGATAAAGTGATATAATAATGCATAATTATTCGGGAGGTGCCTTATGTACAATAATTTTACCGCTTCTTCAGAACCGACGGAAGAGCTTGTATCATCGCTGCGCGATCTGTATTCTTCGTTCGGCTACAAAAGGTACCGCATGAGCAAATTCGAAGATTACGATCTTTATTCGCATAACAAGGAATTCCTTGTTTCGGAGCAGATCATCACATTTACCGATACGAACGGCAAACTCATGGCGCTGAAACCTGATGTTACGCTTTCTATCATACGCAACTGTCCCGATATCGGAGGAACATCAAAACTTTTTTACGATGAAAACGTTTACAGGGTATCCAAAGGTTCCGGTACATTCCGCGAAATCAATCAGGTCGGACTCGAATGTATCGGCGATGTGGATCTGTATTGCCTGTCCGAAGTCCTGTATCTCGCTTCTCATAGCCTGAAAGCCGTATCGCCGAACAGTGTGCTTGTAGTTTCCCACCTCGTGATCCTTTCAAAATTTGCATCATTTGTTTCCGAAGACCCGTCGGTAAGAGATATTCTTTTCGAATGCGCGTCAAAAAAAAATATACACGGCGTTGACTCACTTTGCGTGAAGTACGGTTTACAGCCCGAAAAGTGCGAATCTTTCAAAAAGCTGATCCTGCTTTACGGGGATGCTGAAAAAGTCATAGCGGGGTTGATGTCTATTCAGTACAAGCCCGACGTCACACGCGAAACGGAAGATCTGAAAAAAGCAATGTCTGTTTTCAAAAAAGAAATCGGCAGCGCAGTGATAGATTTTTCGGTTACGGGCAATATGAACTATTATAACGGTGTCGTATTCAGGGGTTACGTCGAAGGTATCCCCGGCAGCATCCTTTCAGGCGGATGCTACGACGCGCTGATGTATAAGCTCGGCAAGCGTTCGGGCGCAGTCGGGTTTGCGCTGTATCTTGATATGCTCGATAATCTTTATTCCGCACCGGATGAGTATGATGCCGACATTCAGCTGATCTACGGCGAGAACGCAGAAAACAAAGACGTTATAGAAGCGGTAAAAACGTTAAACTCGCGCGGTTTACGCGTTTTCTGTTCACGCCGGCGCACCGATGCGGTCAAATGCAGATCGTACGCTGAATTGACAGGCGGGAAAGTGAAGGTCAAAGATGGAATTTCTTAATATTGCCTTGCCTAAAGGCCGGCTCGGCGAAAAAGTATACCGTCTCTTTGAAGAAGCCGGTTACGGGTGCCCGTCCCTTTTACAGCCGGGAAGAAAACTGATTTTTGAAAATTCAGAAAACATGTTGCGGTATTTTTGGGTAAAACCATCCGACGTCGCTGTATATGTTGAGCGCGGCGCTGCCGATATTGGCGTGGCGGGGAAAGATATCCTTGCCGAATATGAGCCCGACGTTTTTGAATTGCTTGATCTCGGTCTCGGAGCATGCAGGGTCTGCGTGGCAGCTCCCGTGAATTTCTGCGATGATACCCGTAAAACATTGAGAGTAGCGACAAAATTCTGCAATATCGCACGCTCGTTCTATGCTGATTCCGGCAGAGATATCGATATCATACCGTTGAACGGGTCGATCGAGATAGCGCCTATACTCGGACTTTCTGACGTTATTGTGGATATTGTCGAAACAGGGACCACGTTAAAGGAAAACGATCTTGCTGTGATCTCAGAAGTAATGCAGGTCAGCGCCAGACTTATAGCCAACAAGGCGTCGTTCCGTTTCAAAAACGTTCAAATAGAACAGCTCAAGGAAAAGTTATACGAAAAGATCGGAGCAAATCGATATGATCAGAATATTACGAAGTAAAGACGTTTCAATAGCGGAACTTCTTGTGCGAAAAACGCAGGGTAACGATATCTCCTTTGCTGTCGCGTCGATCATTTCCGCTGTCCGTACCGAAGGCGACAAAGCGCTTTACGAATTTACTAAACGTTTTGACGGCGTCGCGCTTTCAGCCATACGAGTGACAAACGAAGAGATGAACGAAGCGCTGACTTCAACGGATAAAGAGTTTATACGGATACTCGAGCGTGCGCGTGACAATATAACTAAGTATCACAGTCTGCAAAAGAAAAACGGTTTCACCTTGCGCGGCGAAAACGGCGAAGTCATGGGCCAGCGCGTAATACCTCTTGCGCGCGTCGGACTTTACGTTCCGGGCGGCACAGCCGCATATCCTTCCACCGTACTTATGGACGCCGTACCCGCAAAGATCGCCGGGTGCCCGGATATTTGCATGACCACTCCGCCGGGCAAAGACGGAAAAGTAAATCCCGCCATTCTCGCCGCCGCTTACGTCGCAGGTGTGGATAACATATATAAGGTGGGCGGAGCGCAGGCGATCGCGGCTCTCGCTTACGGCACCGAGACGATCGCGAAAGTCGATAAAATAGTAGGTCCCGGCAACGCTTTCGTCGCAGAAGCGAAAAAGCAGGTATTCGGCACGGTATCCATAGATATGATCGCGGGGCCCAGCGAGATACTCATAATAGCCGACTCCTCATCAAATCCCGCGTATGTTGCTGCTGATATGCTTTCGCAGGCCGAACACGATAAAATGGCGAGCGCTATTCTTATAACCGACAGCGAAACGCTTGCGAATAACGTTAGCAATGAGTTGGAAAAACAGATCGAAAAACTCGAGCGCAAGGCGATAGCCAGGGCGTCGATAGATGACTACGGCAAGATCATTGTCGTTTCAGACCTATGCGAAGCGGTAACGGTGTCAAACGCTATAGCACCTGAACACCTTGAGCTTTGTGTTGACGATCCTTTCGCTTTGCTCGAATCCGTCACTAATGCCGGTTCTGTGTTCATGGGACGCTACTGTCCTGAAGCATTCGGCGATTACATGGCCGGCCCGAACCACACATTGCCTACAAGCGGCACGGCGCGTTTTTCAAGCCCTCTTTCGGTCGACGATTTTGTCAAAAAGAGCCAGTTTACGTTTTTTACCAAGGAAGCGTTTGACTCTCTCGCCGGCGACGTTGAATATTTTGCAAAAAAAGAAGGACTGACCGCACACGCAAACAGCGTAAAGATCCGTACGGAGGAATAATATGAGCGCTTTTATTTCCGAAAAATACAGATCGTTTTCACCTTATGTGCCGGGAGAGCAGCCTCAGGATAAAAAATATATAAAGCTCAATACAAACGAATCGCCTTTTCCGCCGCCTCCCGGTGTAAAAGCCGCCGTGGCAAAGGCGGCAGATCGCCTATATTTATATCCGGATCCGGAACATAAAGTGCTTACTCAAAAAACCGCGGAGCTTTGCGGAGTCTCTTTTGAAAACGTACTTATGACTAACGGCTCGGATGAAACGCTGGATTTTGCTTTTACCGCGTTTTGCGATACAAATACTCCGGCTTTGTTTGCGGACATAACATACGGTTTCTATAAAGTTTTCGCCGAATCAAAACGTATTTCTTACGAAGAGATCCCGCTCAGAATCGATCTTTCGCTCTGCGTTGATGATTATACCGGCAAAAAAGGTACCGTTTTTATAGCCAATCCAAATGCTCCAACCGGGCTGTTGTTGCCGGTTGCGGAAATCGAGCGTCTGCTCAACTCAGATCCGTCGCGGCTCGTAGTTGTAGACGAAGCGTATATAGATTTCGGCGGTGAAAGCGCGATACCGTTATGTAAAGATCACGATAACCTGCTTGTTGTCCAAACTTTTTCAAAATCACGTTCGATGGCAGGAGCACGCCTCGGATTCGCGGTAGGAAACGCGTCGCTTATACGTGATCTGAAAACTATAAAGTATTCATCCAACCCTTTTAACGTAAACGCCTTGACTGCAGCCGCGGGGATTGCTTCTCTTGAAGACGACGCCTACACCCGTTCAAACTGCCGTGCGATATGCGAAAACAGGGAATATACGGTAAACAAGCTTAGAGAATACGGGTTTTACGTTACTGATTCCATGACGAATTTCGTATTTGCCAGGCATCCCCGAATATCAGGAAAATTCATTTATCAGACGCTTAAAGATAACGGAATACTCATACGCCGTTTCGATACGCCGAGAATAGAAGATTTCGTTCGTATCACTATCGGCGACAGACGTCAGATGGATATTCTCTTAGACGCTGTCAGAAAAATCACGGAGGTCAAAAATGCGTGAATCGACTGTAGAAAGAAACACCAACGAAACAAAGATCTCGCTTTATCTTTCGCTTGAGCCTGGTCGCACGGAAGTCGACAGCGGCTGCGGTTTCCTCGACCATATGCTGACACTCTTTGCGCGTCACGCCGGCTTTTCACTCAACGTTAAGTGCAAGGGCGACACATACGTTGATTATCACCACACCGTAGAAGACATAGGAATCTGCCTTGGTAAAGCATTCGATTCCGCGCTTGAGGAAAAGAAAGGTATCTGCCGATACGGCGACGCCGTTGTCCCTATGGATGAATCTCTGGTGCTTTCAGCGGCTGATATATCCGGCAGAGCGTATCTCGGCTTTGATGTCAGTTTTCCGACAGAAAAAGTCGGCGATTTCGACACGGAACTCGTCGAAGAATTCTGGTCCGCTTTCGTTAGAAACGCCGCTGTCACGCTGCATTTCAAAATGTTTTCTGGCTCTAACTCGCACCATATCGCAGAAGCCATATTCAAATCCGCCGCACGTTCGCTTAGAACCGCCGCGTCCTTTGACCCGTCGGCACCTGAAACGGTACCTTCTACAAAGGGGATACTCTGATGACCGCGATCATAGATTACGGCGTCGGGAATCTGTTCTCACTCAGCAGTTCATTGCGTTCGCTCGGCGAAACGGTCGTGATAACTTCGGATACAGAACTGCTACATAAAGCAGACAGAGTCATCCTGCCCGGCGTAGGCGCGTTCGGCGACGCGGCTTTGAAGCTGCAAACCGGCGGAATGGACAAGGCAGTAAAAGATCTGGCGTCCTCCGGCGTCCCTCTGCTCGGGATCTGCCTCGGCATGCAGCTTTTGTTCGAAAAGAGTCTTGAATTCGGCGAGCATACCGGCCTGGGCATTATCCCCGGAACCGTCAGACCTCTTGAAGGAGCAGTGCCTAAAGATTATAAGATACCGCATATCGGCTGGAACTCGCTTGAATTCAAAAAGGATTCCGCGCTTTTCAAATATATCAAAAACGGCGATCACGTTTATTTCGTACATTCATTCTACGCCGATGAATGCGCGCCTTACGTCACCGCCGTATGCGAATACGGATGCAAAGTAACTGCGTCTGTCGAAAACGGCAACGTATTCGGTTGCCAGTTCCATCCCGAAAAAAGCGGGAAAGTCGGCCTTGCCATACTAAAAGCTTTTACCGAAACGGAGCGATCCAGATGATCATTTTCCCGGCAGTTGATATATACGATAATAAGGCAGTTCGCCTGTATAAGGGCGATTATTCAAAAATGACGGTGTACGGAAACGACCCTGCGGAATTCGCCGCCAGGATGCGCAACGCCGGTGCCGGGCATCTTCATATAGTCGACCTTGAAGGTGCGCGAGACGGCGGAACTCCGAATTTCGATGCCGTTTGCCGGATAAAGCGCAAGTGCGGTATGTTCTGCGAAATCGGCGGCGGCATACGCGATATGCAAACCATATCCAAATATCTCGAAGCAGGGCTCGACCGCGTGATACTCGGTACCGCAGCCGCCGAAAACTCTTTGCTCGTAAAACAGGCGGTCTCTGAATTCGGTAACAGGATCGCCGTCGGTATAGACATCAAAAACGGAAACGTTGCCGTACGCGGTTGGATAAAGGACAGCGGAATTACGGCAGATGCACTTTTCGACAAAATGACAGAGTACGGCGTTAAAACAGTTATTTGTACAGACATTTCCAAAGACGGAGCGGAAGAAGGTACAGCTTTGGACCTATATTCGCGGCTTAGCGGAAAATACAGCATGGATCTTGTCGCGTCCGGAGGCGTTTCATCGCTCGAAGACGTCAGAAGTCTGAAAAGCTGCGGCGTATGCGGCGCGATCATCGGCAAAGCTTACTATACCGGAACGATAGACCTTGCTAAAGCGATTGCGGAGGCAAAATGATAACAAAACGAATTATTCCGTGCCTCGACGTCAAGGACGGAAGGGTAGTAAAAGGCGTAAATTTCAAATCTCTCGGAGACGTGGCTTCACCTGTCGATCTGGCAAGACGTTATTCCGAATCCGGCGCTGATGAGCTGGTATTTTACGATATCACCGCATCCGCGGAAGGGCGTGCACTGTTCACTGACATCCTTTGTGAGACCGCAAAGTCCGTTTTCATTCCGCTTACCGTAGGCGGCGGTATAAACTCTGTCGGTGATTTTGACCGCGTACTGAAATGCGGAGCAGACAAAGTCAGCGTCAATTCAGGCGCCGTGCGCGACCCCTCTCTTATAACGGAAGCCGCAAAGCTATACGGCAGCCAATGCGTTGTATTATCGTGCGATATAAAGCGCAAAGACGGCGAATTCCGCGTGTTTTCAAAAGGCGGCAGGGAAGACACCGGCCTTGAAGCAATATCCTGGATAAAGCGCTGCGTCGTTCTGGGCGCGGGCGAGGTCGTAGTGAATTCAATAGATACCGACGGTGTAAAGCACGGTTTCGACACTGAACTGCTGGATGCTGTCTGCCGTGCGGTCAACGTGCCCGTAATAGCTTCGGGCGGCGCCGGTTCTATAAAAGATTTTATTGATCTTTTCAATAATGTACCGGAAATCGACGCCGGGCTTGCGGCCTCGGTGTTCCATTTCGGCGAAATAAAAATATCCGACCTGAAAAAGGCAATGTACGATAACGGGATACCCGTTAGATTGTGAGGAAGATATGATAAATACAGAACAACTGAAATTCGACGAAAACGGACTTATACCCGCTATAGTAACCGATTCACGGACCGGGGACGTCCTTATGCTCGCCTATATGAATAAAGAGAGTCTGCGTATCACGGTAGAAAAAGGACTTGCCTGCTTTTGGAGCCGTTCACGCCAAAGTCTTTGGGTAAAAGGCGAAACCAGCGGCAACTTCCTCCACGTAAGATCTATTACTGCTGATTGTGATAATGATACGCTTCTCATTTCCGCTCTGCCGGACGGCCCGGCGTGCCATTTGGGGAACAGCTCGTGCTTTGCGTTCCCGCTCTGGAACAGCGAAGACGGTGACGAACGGTTTTCGCTCGATTCGCTGATGCAGCTTATAAAGGGAAGAAAGTACGAAAAGAAAGACGGCTCTTATACTTCGTATCTGTTTGAAAAAGGACTTGATAAAATACTCAAAAAGGTAGGCGAAGAATCGACCGAGGTAATAATCGCGGCCAAGGCCTGCGACAGGAAAGACACGATCTACGAGATCGCTGACCTAACTTATCACGTTCTTGTCCTCATGGCAGAAGCAGGCATCGGGATTGACGATATTTATTCCGAACTTGCTTCCCGCCACGTGATAGACAAAAAAATAAAGCAGGAAAAAATGACCTGAAAATAAACGAATGCCGCGGAGTCTACCGCGGCATTTTGTTTTATCCGTTACTGTTCACGCTTCTTCGTGATTCTTTGAACCGATCTTCAATACGTCGTAGCGAATGATCGCGGTAATGATAGAAGTGGTCGTAAGGATCTCGCCTATCAGGGCCGGCACGCTTCCGTTGAGTATGGCATAGACCATCCACAGCGGTGACGTCGGGAATATGGCAATACGCAGCCATTTTTCGTTTTTAATATTGTACGCGAACGTATGTATTATCATTGCCAGCAAGGGGAAAAGAGAAGAAATATCCTGCCATGTAAGAACGGCGGCGATAACGATAACAACGGTGTAGATTGCTGTATACAGCGCGTTTCTGAACCAGGGCCTGTCTTCAAAATAATACAAAACGATCTTGGAAAGCCCTATAACGTTCATAGTGGCGCCGGTATAGCCGCCAAGCATGAAATAATGAACGGTGAATATCGACACCGCAACTATCTGAAACAGCACAATCTGCTTTTTCTTTGGCATCTGGAACGAAAGAAACAACATCGCGGTGCCGAAATATCCTATTATTTTTGCAGCAAGCTCCACGGGAAAAACACTCCAAACAAATCATACGTTTCGCAGCAAGCGAAACAACATGCGTATTATATCACATACCATAAAGCCCGTCAACATAAAAGAATAACAATTTTTTCGCAATATATTGTGTTTCTATTGACTTTGAAAACAAAATATGGCATACTATAAACGTAAATATCTTATAAGATACGGAAGGCGTCAAATGAAAGAAAACACTCAATTGTATTACGAAGCAAAAATAGCGGGCTGTACCCGTTATCTGCCCATCTGTCCGCTTAATGAATCTCTTTCTATCGCGGGCTTCGTCATTTTCGGCGATCCCGAACTCACCGGTTGCTGCGCGCGCGACCTCCTGGCTATCGCCCCCGAATACGATTATATCATCATCGCCGAATCAAAAGGGATCCCTCTCGCGTATGAAATGGCGCGTCAGCACGGCGACAGCAAGTACTTTGTCGCTCGTAAAGCAACAAAGCTTTATATGGTAGACGTTTTCGACGTTGCGGTCCGTTCTATCACGACCGATCATATCCAACATCTATATATAGACGGAGCGGACGCCGCCGCCATGAAAGGGAAACGCATTCTTATCGTAGACGATGTCATTTCGACCGGCGAATCGCTGACTGCTCTCGAAACGCTCGTCAACGAAGCAGGCGGTATAATATGCGGCAAAATGGCGATCCTCGCCGAAGGCGACGCCGCTAAGAGAGATGATATAATCTTCCTTGAACCGCTTCCGCTGTTCACACCGGACGGCAAGCCCCTTTGATCGGAGGCGCTCTCATGCAGCAACTTAAAGACAGGATCAAAAAAGACGGCGTCGTAATCGGTAACGACGTACTCAAAGTCGACTGTTTCCTCAATCATCAGATTGATCCTATGCTGATGGATTCCATCGGAGCCGAATTCCACCGGCTGTTTTCAGATCAAAAGATCGACCGTGTGCTTACTATCGAAGCTTCAGGAATAGCGGCTGCGGTCATGACAGCCAAATATTTCGGCTGTCCGCTGGTCTTTGCAAAGAAATCGCGTACGGTTAATCAATCGGCAAACGTTTATACTTCAAAAGCTTTCTCGTTCACTCATAAAACAGAAAATACCGTGACTGTTTCCAAAGAGTACATCCATGCCGGGGAAAACGTCCTGATAATAGATGATTTTCTCGCAAACGGCTGCGCGCTGCGCGCATTGCGCGATATCGTCATTCAGGCAGGCGCTATTCCGGTCGGCGCGGGTATAATAATCGAAAAAGCATTTCAGAACGGCGGCGCCGAACTCAGGGCGGAAGGCCTGCGCATAGAATCTCTCGCAAGAGTCAAAAGCATGAGCGAAACAGACGGCATAGAATTCATTTGATCAGTAAAGCATATTTCTTACAGTCTTTGCTCATTTAACAATATGTTGCAAAACGCGCGAGTTTTTGCCCGTGTCTTGAACTAAACGGATAAAATGCAAAAAATGCGTTTAATGCTCTTGACTTTGTCGAAAAACTGCGTATAATATTATTCGTAAATTCAATAAAAGAATCCGTGCTTATATATCATCTGTAATATGGTCAGAAAGTTTCTACCGGGCAGCCGTCAACTTGCCCGACTATAAGTGTGTTTCTGTATTTTGCCTCTGCGGCGGGAACATGCATTCGCTTTCCCGCCGTAAAATTATTTTCGATCCGATTAAATTCAATTATAAAACTTTAAAAAGGAGCAAAAAATGAAAAAACTCATTTCAGCAATCCTCTGCTTTGCACTTGTATGCATCGCATTCGTTTCCTGCGGAAAATCAGGTAACGAAAATTCAACCGCTGCCGATGAACCCAAAGATTACGGTTTTTCCGGCGAAAAAGAACTCGCGTCCTCAGGTACTGTCGATACTACCGCAGCTGACGTAGCCCTCACCGGCGACGTTTCCAAAGTTAAGATCGGCGTTATCCTTGTCGGCGACGAGACCGAAGGCTACACCAAAGCTCATATGGACGGCATCAAAGCTGCCGCTGCAGCTCTTGGCATCTCCAATGACCAGATCATCTGGAAGTATAAGATCGAAGAGACCGACGCTGTTACCGCTGCAGGCAACCAGCTCATCAACGAAGGCTGCACCTATATCTTCTCCAACTCCTACGGCCATCAGAGCTATATGTCTGCTCTTGCCGCAGCTAATCCCAACGTACATTTCGTTGCCATGACCGGCGATACCGCTGCTGCCGATAAGCTCAGCAACTTCAGCAACGCTTTCACCCGTGTTTACGAATCCCGCTACGTTTCCGGCGTCGTTGCCGGTCTCAAGCTCAAACAGCTTATAGACGAAGGCAAGATCACCGATAAAAACAAAGACGGCGAAAACATCCGTATCGGTTACGTCGGCGCTTTCAATTATGCAGAAGTTGTTTCCGGCTACACCGCTTTCTACCTTGGCATCAAGTCCGTTGTCAGCAACATCGTTATGGACGTCCAGTATACTTCTTCCTGGTTCGATTTCGATAAAGAAAAAGCTGCTGCCGAACTCCTTATAGACAAGGGCTGCGTCATCATTGGCCAGCACGCTGACTCCGCAGGTGCTCCTACCGCCGTTCAGGAAGCTTTCACCAAAGGCACTGTCGTTTACTCCGTAGGCTATAACGTTTCCATGCTCGACGCTTGCCCCGATGCTGCTCTTACTTCCGCTTCCAATAACTGGCAGGTTTATTACCAGTACGCTCTTGCCTGCGCCATCAACGGTCAGGATATAGCTACCAACTGGGCCGCCGGTTATAAGAAAGACGCCGTCAACATCACCGAACTCGGCAAGGCCTGCGCAGAAGGCACCGAAGCCGCTGTCGAAAAAGTCATTGCCGACATCAAATCCGGCGCTGTCAAAGTTTTCGATACTTCTAAGTTTACTGTCAACGGCAAGACTGTTGTCTGGGCTTATGCTACCGATACCAACGCTGACTGGGTAGCCGATGCGAACAACGTCATTTCCGGCGGTGAATTCCATGAATCTTACGTTCAGAGTGCTCCCGCGTTCTCTCTCCGTATAGACGGCATCACCGAACTCAACTGATCTTTAACCAGTAACAATAAAGTGAAGCCGCTCCCACCAGCGGCTTCACTCGTTTATACACTTTTTTTCCGGAGGTTTAGATGGCAACTGAACGCAGACCGATTATCCAACTCAAGGGGATAACAAAACGTTTCGGCAGCAAAGTGGTCGCAAACGACGACGTCACAATGGATATTTACGAAGGCGAGATCCTTGCGCTGCTCGGTGAAAACGGAAGCGGAAAGACTACGCTCCTCAATATGCTTTCCGGTATCTATTTTCCGGATAGCGGCGAGATATACGTTCGCGGTGAACACGTTTCAATACGTTCTCCTCACGACGCGTATCTTCTTGGCATAGGGATGATACATCAGCATTTTAAACTTGTGAACGTTTTCACCGCTGCAGAGAATATCGTCCTGGGCCTTAACGAAGGCACACGAATAGATCTCAAATCCGCCAAGAAACGTATAAAGGAAATATGCGACGAATACGGCTTTGATATCGATCCCGACCAAAAGATCTACGATATGTCCGTTTCACAAAAGCAAACGCTCGAGATCGTCAAATCCCTCTACCGCGGAGCCGATGTTCTGATTCTCGATGAACCCACCGCGGTCCTCACCCCTCAGGAGACCGAGAAGCTTTTCAATGTCATCCGTAATATGCACAAAGCAGGGAAGACTATCATCATTATTACTCATAAGCTGCAAGAAGTGCTTGAAATATCAGAACGCGTCGCGATCTTGCGCAAGGGTAGATTCATAGATAGTGTTCCCACCTCCGAAGCGACCGAACAGTCGCTCACCGAAATGATGGTCGGTCAAAAAGTTGAACTCAACATTGAACGGCCTGATGTAAAAGAACGCCATCTCCGCCTTTCTATACGCGACTTAACGTGCAGGAATGCAGATAATATTGAAATGCTCAAAAACGTTTCGTTCGACGCTTATTCAGGCGAGATCCTCGGGATCGCCGGCATTTCCGGCTGCGGGCAGAAAGAGCTGTTAGAATCAATCGCCGGCTTGCAGAAACCCGAACCCGGAGCACAGATAACGTACGTCTCTCCCGAAGGCGTAAACGAATCGCTTATAGGTAAAACTCCAAAAAAGATCCGCTCCATGGGCGTTTCACTTTCGTTCGTTCCGGAAGACCGTATAGGAATGGGTCTTGTCGGCAGTATGGGCATGGTCGATAACATGCTGCTTAAGACATATAATAAGGGCGCCACTCCGCTTACAGATAAAAAGCCCTCTAAAAAGCTTGCCGAACAGATACGTGAAGACCTCGGAGTCGTAACGCCTTCTATCGCAACGCCGGTCAGAACTCTTTCCGGCGGGAACGTGCAAAAAGTACTTGTCGGAAGGGAACTTGCCTCTTCGCCTACTGTACTTATGACCGCTTACGCTGTACGCGGACTCGATATCAACACATCTTACGTTATATATCGGCTCCTCAATGAACAAAAAGAAAAAGGCGTTGCTGTCGTCTTCGTTGGGGAAGACCTTGATGTTTTGCTC
>CACYCI010000045.1 GCA_902772845.1 uncultured Ruminococcus sp. | reverse complement strand
TGTCGCTCGACGCCGTCGTCAATTCCGAAGGCAACTACGTTTATTTGGTCATGTCCAGCGCAAAAGACGCCATACTCAAAATAATAAACGATAATCTTAAATAACCTATTCAGAGGCAAATAATGAATCACAGACATCGCAGCAGAACGGCGTTCATAGTATTCCTGCTTTGCCTGCCGCTTGCGCTCATTGCTTATTTCGTTTTTTCCTTCTCCAACGAAAAGCTCAACGCCGACGAAATAAAGACCATGATCATATCGCACGAAGGCGGCGAACCCGACGAATACACCGACCGTGAAAGCATAAGCTTTTATACCGAACTGTTTTTGTCTTCTTCCAAACTGAATTCTCCCATGCGCGAGCTCGAGGAAGAACCCGCGGTCAACGTAAGACTTGAACGCGAAGATTCCGTGCTTACATACGTTATATACCCTGAACTTTCCGAGACGGGATGTATGTTCACCGACCAAAAAGGCGTATGTTACCTTATCCCCAAGGAAAGTGCGCGTTCCATGCTTTCGCGCCGCGAATTCGCGTTCCTTTACGCCGAGTCGGCGCTGCCGGAACTCAAGGTTATTTCCGGCTCCAAAGAGACCGAGGTCATACCCGCTTCTTACGGCTGGTACTATAAAAAGCAGAACGGCGAATACGCAGAATACACCGAAAAATCCGTGGCTGACGGCAGCGAATCGTACAGCATCTACGCCAACAGGACAAACACCATGGTATTCAGCCGTAAGCCGGACGAACTCAACGTGACGATATGCGACAGCTCCGGCAACGTTCTGCCTCAGAACGAGCTCGGGTCTTTGGTGTTCGGCAACGACACATTACTTAAAGTCACCGTAAGCGCAACATGGCTGCGCACCGGCGCCGGCAACTGCGACGGAAGGGCTTTGTACGAGTTTGAACTGCTTTACGATATCCCCGCGATCCTTTCGGTTTCTTCGGACACGGTGGAAATAGGCAGCGGAGTGCAAGTGGACGTAAGGTTCCTGAACAACGATGAAACGGTTTATCTCAGATCCGATCTCGAACTCGGCGAGCTGTATTTCACAGATAACGAAGGCATAAAGACCGCTATCCTCGGAGTGGCGGACACTAACCACCCCGGCAAGTATTCGATCGAATACACGATCGGCGACAATACCGGCTATTTTGACATTTCCCTTACCGGTAAGGCACAGGACGAGCGCACGGAGATATACCGAATGAGCGTAAGCGAAGAGCTCTACGAACAGGCGCTGAGCAACGCCGCCAAAGAAGAGCTGAACGCGATAATAGAATCGATATATTCCGTTCCGCCGGAAAAGACTTATTCGGTGCTCGGCTTTGCAAAGCCGGTGGCGTCGGGGAGTCTGGTGCAGCCGTTCGGCACGCGCGTCATCGCCAACATCACCAACAATACTGAAACGCACCTGTATTACTCCATAGGCGATACTTACTCGGTAAGCAAAGGAGCCGGAATATACGCCGCCTCAAAAGGCAGGATCGCATACACCGGCGAATGCGGCGCCTTGGGCAAGGTCGTGATCATAGACCACGGATGCGGTGTTTTCAGCTGGTACTACGGGCTCGATTCCATCGAGCGCGGCGAAGGCACGGAAGTAGGGCCTTCTACATTGCTCGGCAAAGCGGGCGTCAACCCGTACGACAACACATCCACGGTGGGCTTCTGCGTCACCGCGGGCAAAGTATTCATAGATCCCACACCGTAAAGATAAATAATAACAGCATCATGCCGCGTCTTGCTTTTAAGGCGCGGCTTTGTTTATGCGGAAAGGAAAAATAAACATGAAAAGGATAAGTTTGGCAATAATGATATCCGTAGCCGCGGTATCGGCAGCGGTCATAGGAGCATATATGCTGAAGCTCGGCGCCGACATCTGGTCGGCTGCCGCCAAGCGCGAATGCGCCGAGCTGCTCGCCGCCTGCCTGACCGAAAGTCTGGGTTTCGCGGTCATAAGCGAATACATATTCAGATAAATAAGATGCTCCGCGCAGAAAGGCGCGGGGTTTCTTTTTGTATTGACAAACAGTGCTGAGAATGCTATAATGTAAGAAAAATAAGAAAGGTAGGAAAAACAGTGAATAAAAAATCCGAAGGCCGGTTCATTGTCAGCGTAAAAGTCGGTCCCAAAGGGCAGATAACGATCCCCAAGGAAGCGCGCGATATGTTCGGCATTTCCACGGGCGACACGCTTATGGTGCTCGGCGACGAAAAACGCGGAATCGCGATAATGAAAGACGACAAATTTTATTCGCTTATGGAGGCACAGAATGGCGATAAAAACGTTTGAACTTTGCAAAGAATACAAAGACGTGAAAGCGGTCGACAGACTTGACATTGAGATCCGCGAAAACGAGATCTTCGCGCTGCTCGGCGTCAACGGCGCCGGTAAGACTACCACGGTGAAGATGCTTTCATGTCTCACAAAACCCACGTCCGGCGACGGCGAAGTGGGAGGATATTCGGTAGTGAAGGAACCGGATAAGGTAAAAAAACTAATAGACATATCCATGCAGGAGACCGCCATAGGCCGCAATCTTACGGTAAAGGAAAATCTTGAATTCTATGCAAAGATACGCGGCATGGACAAGGAAACCGCAAAAAAGCGCATAGCGGAAATGACAGACGCGTTCGGGTTTGAAAAAGTGCTGAAAAAGCGCGGCAAGACGCTTTCCGGCGGATGGCAGCGCAAGCTTTCGATCGCCATGGCGCTGCTGCCGAAACCCAAAGTGCTGTTTTTGGATGAGCCTACGCTCGGCCTGGACGTCCTTGCCCGGCACGAGCTGTGGGAAATGATACGAAAGCTTAAAGGTTCGGCTACTATAGTGCTGACTACGCATTATATGGAAGAAGCCGAAAAGCTTTCCGACCGCATAGGCATAATGAAAGACGGACATCTGATAGCGGTCGGCACCGCGAAAAGCTTTATAGAAAGCACGGGGTGCGCAAATTTTGAAGACGCATTCATTTCCATTGTCACAAAAGGAGGTGCGGAAAAGTGAGATCGTTCAAAAGAGTCTGCGCCTTTGCGCTGAGAAACATAAAAGAGACCGTGCGCGAGCCGCTCACGCTGATATTCATGTTTGCATTCCCGCTGTTCATGGTGGCGCTGTTCTATTCCCTCTTCCATTCCGCCGCCGCACAGTTTACCATGGCCAATCTTGCTCCGGGCATGGTGGTCTTCGGGCAAGCGTTCATTACGCTTTTCCTAGGGATACTGATCGCGTCAGACAGAGCTTCATCATTCGTTATACGTCTTTACACGACCGAGCTCAAACCGATGGAATTCCTCGCCGGGTACGAACTTTCCATGATACCCGTTTCGCTGCTGCAGGCGGTGCTTATAATGGCGGAGGCGATGATCATCGACCCGTCGTTCGCTTCGTGGAACGTATTGCCAGCGATCCTTATAAGCTTGATACCGGCAAAGCTGTTCCTTTCGTTCGGCGTGCTTTTCGGCTCGTTCTGCACCGAAAAGACTGTCGGCGGCGTGTCGTCAATTGTAATTACCGCTCAATCTATGCTCAGCGGTATGTGGTATCCGCCCGAAGGGCTGAGCGGCGCTTTTGTAAAGCTTATGGATATCCTCCCTTTCAAAAACGCCTCTGTTGCAGTCAGCAGCGTAGCCACAGGCAATGCGAGCGTTGAGAACACGCTGTTCCCCGCACTGATAGTCCTTGGGTACGCGGCAGTAATCTGGATCGCTGCGGTGCTGATATACCGCCGCAAAATGACGCAATAATTGCTCCTTGACACGAAACGCGGACCGATATATAATTAACTATCCCCAAATACAGAAAGGAGCTTTCTTATGCCGTCATTTTACGCGCGCATAAATTTCAGTTGTTCTTTTGCACAAAGTATGATCGAAAAGCACGTTTCCCCTTTTTCTGTTTTTATGGATAATCTGCCGCGCGGCACCGTCGCCGAATGCGTATCTGAAAGGTACACGTTCGGTATCATAAAGATCGATTCTCCCACCGCGGACGAATGCTGCCGCACGGTCGACGATATATGGGCGCGTTCGTTTCCCGAAAACATCCCCGACCATTCCGTGCTCATCACGCCTGCCGACGGTACCGATCCCTCCGAGCTCATGTGCGTTATATACAAGGTCTATTACGGATTTGAGCCATATCAGGCGCTGGTGACCGAACTCACCGCCGCCATACCTCTTATGAAAGAGCGCGGGGCGCTTAGCGCACTGCGGAACAGGAATTATCTTTTTGCCATAGATAACGGCTGCGGTTTTACCCGGCTGCTTTCATCGTTCGGCGACTATCTTCACCGCATGGGCGTTTACGAATCCACCGAATCCAAACGCACCAAATATGCCGAATACCGGATAGGCAAAGAGACCGGCAACGGTTGCGTGAGCGTCGACGATGTTATCGGGGATCTGAAGGTAGACCCCAACGAGACTGAAACGAGCGTTATAGGCATTGATATAACTTATTTTCTCGAAGGCAACAAGTTCGACGAGCTGCGCGCCGTCGCGCGGAGGCTGTATAGCTTGCAGGATCAGTATATTTTTGCGTTCAGGATCCCGTTTTTGGAAAAGAAAGCCATGGACGAGATCGCCGATGTCATTTCTGACGTTATGTTCGTGAAGACCGTGCAGATCCCGCCGCTTCACGACGCCGCGCTGTTCGACTTTGCATGCGACGAGCTGCGGCGTATGGGTTACAGTTGCAACAGCACGCTTTACGAAACGTTCTGTACCAAGCTCCGCGCAGAAAAGCTGGACGGCCGTTTTTACGGTTTCAAGACAGCAGAAAAGGTCGTGTACGAAATGATCTTTCAAAAGACCGCCCGCGACCACGAAGCCGAAAGCAACGGCAGAACGGTCGACCGCGAGTTTATAGACGTTTCAGACATTTATCTTTCCGGCAATAGGCAAAAAGCCGTGAGATCCGGCTACGACGAGCTTGCAGAACTGATAGGTATGGAAAAGATCTCAGCAAAGGTGCGCGAGATAGCGGCGCAGGTAAAGCTTTCCATAGTCAACGAAAAGCTCGACCGTCCCTGCATACATATGCGATTCGTCGGCGCCCCCGGAACAGGCAAGACCACCGTGGCGCGTATAATCGGGCAGATATTCCGCGAAGAAGGCATATTGCGCAAGGGCGCATTCTTAGAGTATTCCGCACGCGCGCTGTGCGCCGAATACGTCGGTCAGACCGCGGTGCGCACGGCTTCAATATGCCGCGACGCATACGGATCCGTATTGTTTCTGGATGAAGCTTATGCGCTTTACGACGGCACGCGCCAAAGCAACGATTACGGTAAAGAAGCCCTGACCACACTTATTTCGGAAATGGAAAACCATCGCGACGATATGCTTGTCATAATGGCCGGCTACACCGACGATATGCAGACGCTTATGGACGGAAACGCGGGTCTGAGGAGCCGTATGCCGTTTATGATAGAATTCCCCAACTACACGCGCCGTCAGCTTTACGAGATATTTATGCTCATGGTCAGAAAGCATTTCGAATACGAGCCCGGGCTCGACGCCGAAGCGGAAAGATTCTTCAATTCTTTATCGCAGGAATATATGGATTCGCGAGAGTTCGCCAACGCACGTTTCGTGCGCAACCTTTACGAGCGCACCTGGTCAAAGTGCGCAACGCGCGTCACGCTCGACGGACAGGCAGAGCTGAAACTTACAAAGCAGGATTTCATCGCCGCAAGCGGCGAAAAAGAATTTTGCGAAAAGCTTCAGACGGAAAAACATATAGGATTTTGACGCAAACTGAAAAAAAGAGCTTTTCCCGATTTCGGGAAAAGCTCTTTTTTATGTTGGTGAATTATACTATCAAGTGCAGCAGTAAAGGAAAAAATTGAAGTTCATACGAAACTCTGGTAGAATGGAGTTACCACACAACATTCAAAAGGAGCGAAACGTATGAACTACACACATCTTATCACTGTATTTCTGTTTCTGTTCCCACTTTGCGTTTCCGCAGGCGGAACGTGGTCGCCGAGATCGCTTTGTCGAACAGCAGTATGAGCTGCGGCAGCACCGTCAGCACGACTATGACCGAGATCACCGCCCCGCGGCCCACGGCGTGTCCTATATGACCGACGTAGACGTCGCTGACGCGGTATGCGATTATAAACCCCGCAGCCGCCATTATCACGCCGGAAGTGATAAGCGTGGGAAAGCTTTCGTTGACCGCGCGTTTGATCGATTCCTGTTTGGAAAATGCCGCGCGGTTCGCAAGATACCGGCTCATCATGACTATGGCGTAATCTATGGTGGCGCCCATCTGTATGGCGGAAACGATCATGTTTGTGACGAACGAAGCGCGCATCCCGAGCAGATACGGAATGGAAAAATTGATCCATATACTGCCCTGGATGACAAACACCAGCACCGCCGCGGCGACCGGGCTCTTGAATGTGAAAAGCAGTATGATGAATACGAACGCGACGGTGAGTACGGCGATCAGCACGGAATCGCTCTTATACGAATCGCGCAGGTCGCGGGCGACTGAAATATCGCCTATTATCAGCGCGTTTCCGGCGCCGAACTCTTCTTCGCAGATATCGCGCAGCGTCTCGACGAGCCGTTCGCTCGCTTCGCCTTCTGTAGGAAGCGCGGTGCTTACGAGTAAGCGGTCGTGATTTGGCCCGTGAAGCTGACGGTAAGCTGTTTCGAACTTGCCGCGGTATTCGCCGAGCATGGCTTTCTGCTCTGCGGTAAGTTCGACCGCGCCGGAATCGATCTTACCGAAAAGATACATCGCCACGTTTGCGAGCGGAGCTGAATAGCCCGCTCCGTTATCGAAAAGGGCGCGTATATCGCCGTTTTCGAGCCGGTAACCCTTGTAAAGCAGCTCCGCCTGCGACTTTTCCACGCCGAACAGCGCGGCGAATCCTTCGGCGGTGAATTTGTCGGTCACGCTGCGCCCGCCGCCTATATCTATGGCGGCAAGACCGACGGCGGAATCGACGCCGTCAAGCGGCATGATCTTTGAAATGACGGATTTTTCCTTGCCGTATTCGCCGGCGGGAACTATTATAACAACGTCGGCGCCGGGATGGAACGTTTCGTCTATCTTATGCAGCGCTCCGCGGCTTTCGGAACGGACGATCTCGGTGACCGAAGAATCGCTGAATGCGTATTCGGTCTTGCCTGAAAGGACTATGGCAGCCGGAATGATAAGGGCGAAAACTATAAGGAACACCGGCACTTTTTTCGTCAGGAATGCGCCCCAGCGGCTGATATCCGGCACAAGCGAACGGTGTACTGTCCTGGCGAGAGGTTTTTTGAATATATATATCATACACGGCATGAGCAGGAAAACCGTAAGCATGCTGCAGATTATCCCTTTGGCGAGCACTGTGCCCAGGTCGTAACCCAGGCGGAACTGCATGAGCATGAGCGCCACGAGCCCGGATACCGTGGTGAGCGCGGAAGAAGATATTTCTTTTATGGACTTGGCAAGCGAAACGACGAGCGCCTGCCTGATTTCGGGAGTCTGCGTGAGTTCGTACTGATAGCGGTGCGCGAATATTATGGCGTAATCTATAGCCAGAGCGAGCTGAAGTATGACCGCGACGGAATTGCTTATTGACGAGATCTCGCCGAGCCAGTGGTTCGTCCCCATATTGAACAGCGCGGCGAACACGAAAACGATTGCGAAAACGACCACTTCGAAATAGCTTTTGGAAGTGAACAGCAGCACCGCGGCTATCACCGCAACGGCTATCGCCATGACGCCGAACATTTCGCTCGCAAGCTTGTCTACGTAATTGTTGCCCATTTTGGCATAGACGTAATGCTCGCGGTCCGAAACCAGCTCAGTTATCTTATTTACGGAATCCGTGACGCCCGATCCGCTTTCCGGCGGAGTGATCGACACCGAAAACAGCGCGCTGCCGTCTTTGAAATGCGCAGGCGTGCCGTCGAACTGCACCATGACGACGTTTTCCACCGCTGATATCTTTTCCGCAAGTGCGCCGGCCTCTTCAAACGTAACGCCGTTCACCATGACGCGGGCGGATTCGAAAGGCGGGAATTCCTCTTCCATTATTTTAAGGCCGCGGCGGGTCTCGGAATCCTGCGGCAGAAACGCAGTCAGCTCGCTGTTTGTCCTTACTTTCCCGAGCGAAAGCAGGCAGTAGACGGCAAGCAGCGCGAAAAGAGCGAAAATGACGTAGCGGTATTTCACTATACGTTCGGCGGCGAAATATGTGATATCTGTCTTATCCTTTTTTACGCGGATGCTTTTCAAAAGCGTTTCCTCCCGGGCGGTGAATATCGTTCGTTTAATCATTATACAGCAGTACCGCTGTCATTGCAAGTGCTTTTTTGACAAGCGCGCATAACGGAGCATCAAAAAAGCGCCCGGCTATTGATTTTCCGCTTTTGATGTGATATTATTATTATGTATTATTATAGCGGAGCGTAAACCAGGTATGAAGATAACCTTTTTGGGTCAAGCCGGGCTCTTATTCGAAAAAGACGGCTTTAAGATAGCAATTGATCCATATTTTTCGGATTCTGCCGCCCGGGAAGATATGCGCAAGCACCGCAGAGTTCCCGTGCCGCCGGAAATTTCGGAGCTTGTTCCCGACGTGCTCATCTGCACGCACGACCACGTGGATCATTACGACGCGGAGACCGCCGGGCGTATGCTCGGATCAAAAAGCGGGATAACGTTCCTTTCGCCGCGTTCTGTATGGGAAAAGGCGCGGCTTTCGGGTAACGGCAGCAACTGCGTTATGTTCGACCGCGGCACCGAATGGACCGAACGCGGGGTGCGTTTCACCGCCGTAAAAGCCGTACACAGCGAAAAATACGCGATCGGCGTGATCATACACGACCTTGCGGCTGACCGCAAATACTATGTCACGGGAGACACGCTGTACAGCGAAGAAATATTCGGCGATATCCCGTGCGATATTTACGCGCTGTTCCTTCCCGTGAACGGCGAAGGCAACAATATGAACAAGACCGACGCGGCGCGTTTCGCCGCCCGCGTAGGCGCAAAATTCACCGTCCCGTTCCATATAGGGCTGCTGGACGACATCACCGACGCCGACTTTGAATGCGAAAACAAGGTCAGCCCGGCAATTTTTAAGGAGATAATACTGTGAAAGTTACAGACGTAAAAGCATTTACCGTCGACTGTTTCCGCACGAACTGGGTGTTCGTAAAAGTATATACGGACGAAGGTATAGACGGCGTAGGCGAGGCCACGCTGGAATATAAAGAAAAAGCCCTGCTCGGAGCTGTGGAGCACATAAAAGAATATCTCGTGGGCAAGGATCCGCGCAACGTGGAAAAACATTTCCACGATATTTACCGCGACGCTTACTGGCGCGGCGGAGCGGTGCTTATGTCCGCGCTTTCGGCCGTCGAGACCGCGCTGTGGGACATTCTGGGCAAATCACTCGGAGTTCCCGTCTACGCGCTGCTCGGCGGCAAAGTCAACGATTCGGCGCGTATATACGTAAACGGCTGGTTCGCCGGTGCCAAAACTCCGGAACAGTTCGCCGAAAAAGCAAAGATCGCCGCGGCGCGCGGCGTGACCGCCATGAAATGGGATCCTTTTGGAAAATCTTATTTGCAGATCTCCAACAAAGACCTTACTTCCGCGCTCGAATGCGTTTCCGCCGTACGCGAAGCCGTCGGCGACGGAGTCGATCTTCTTATAGAAGGCCACGGTAGGTTCGACGTCCCGACCGGGATAAAGATCGCCAAAGAGCTGGAACAGTTCAAGCCCATGTTCTTTGAAGAGCCCACCCCGCCGGATAATCTTGAAGCGCTCAAAGCCGTGCGCGACAAGTCGCCGGTGGCAATATCCGCGGGCGAACGGCTTTACACGCTGAAATCGTATAAAGACCTTTTCGAAATGCGGGCCGCGGATTACATACAACCCGACGTTTCGCACGCGGGCGGTATAATGGAGCTGAAAAAGATAGCCGCCGTTGCGGAAGCGTACTATATACCGTTTGCTCCGCACAACCCTTCCGGCCCTGTCGCCAATGCGGCGACGCTGCAGCTCGCGGCGTGCTGCCCAAATTTCTGCATACTAGAAATAATGTACAGCGACGTGACCTGGCGCAAGGACGTGACGAACGAATCGCTCGAATACGCTGACGGCCGCATAAAAGTCCCCGACCGCCCCGGCATAGGCGTGGAGATAAACGAAGAAAAATGCCTTGAGCACCCGTATAAGCCGCACACTCTGCGGCATTACACCGGCGCGCTCACCGATATCCGCCCCGCCGAGACCGAATTCTATTTTTAAGGAGCTCATGCTGAATGTCTAAAGCAGTTTTTGTCACGGGAGCCGCTTCCGGCACCGGGTATACGATCGCTTCCCTTTTTGCAAGCCGCGGCTACGACGTATTCATCACCAGCCGCCGCAAGGCGGACGCCGAAAAGGGCGCTGCGGAAATAAGCAAAGCATACGGCGTATTCGCCAAGGGCTTTGAATGCAATATCGGCGACGAGCGGCAGGTAAAGGATATTTTTGCCGATATCGATTCCGCAGGCATTATCGTGGAAACGCTGGTGCTGAACGCCGCAAACCTGGGGTTCGACCCCGAAAACCCCGCCGCGGGACAGGATTTCTGGACCGTGAGCGTAGATGAATTCCGGAACGTTTTCGAGACCAACCTTGTTTGGAATTTCACCATCGTCCGTCAGGCGGCGCTGCGCATGAAAAACGCCGGAAAAGGCGCCATTGTATTTATAAGTTCCAACACCGCATACCGCGCAATACCAAACCGCGCGGCGTACAGCGCCTCCAAGGGCGGGATCAACGCTTTTACAAAAGCGCTCGCAGTAGACTTGGGCAAATACGGTATCAGGTGCAACGTCGTACTTCCCGGCACTATAAAGACCGAACGCTGGCGCTCGATGGGCGGAGATCAGAAAATCAGCGGCGCGCTCGCTCCGACAGGAGATATTTCGGATTTTACCGATATTGCCAACGCGGTGTGGTTTTTGGGGACTGACGAAAGCCGCAACATCACCGGCGCCGAACTGAACGTCGACGGCGGGATGTCGTGCCAGCTTTACCCGCAGATACTTAACGATCTGCTAAAAAAAGAAAACAAGTAAAGGGTAATTCAAATGGAAAAAATAATAAGCCGAATGACGCAGTTGGGAGTGATACCGGTAATAAAGCTCGACCGCGCCGAAGATGCGGTGCCGCTTGCAGGCGCGCTGAAAGCGGGCGGACTCTGCTGCGCCGAGATCACGTTCCGTACCGACGCCGCGGAAGATGCGCTGAAGCGGATATCTAACGCATACCCGGATTTTCTGCTCATCGCCGGTACTGTGCTGACGCAGGATCAGGCGGAACGCGCATGGGCCGCGGGCGCGCAGGCGATAGTAAGCCCCGGTTTCAACCCCGCCATAGTGTCTTATTGCCTCAGCCGAGGGTTCCCGGTCATACCGGGAGTATGCACCCCCAGCGAGATCGAATCAGGGCTTTCGATGGGGCTGAAATACCTTAAATTTTTCCCCGCGGAGGCGGCAGGCGGCGTAAAAATGATAAAAGCCGTTTCGGCGCCGTACGGCGGAGTAAAATTCATGCCCACCGGCGGCATAAACGCCGGCAACATCAAAGAATACCTCGCCTGCAGTTCGGTCTTTGCCTGCGGCGGCAGCTGGATGGCGTCCGGCGAGCTTATACGAGAAAAACGTTTTGACGAAATAACCGCGCTCACCGCGCAAGCGGTGGAAACCGTAAAGGAGGCACGCAAATGAAAATAGTCACGTTCGGTGAAATAATGCTGAGACTTGCGCCGGAAGGATATTACCGCTTTTTTCAGAACGACAGGTTGAACGCCACTTTCGGCGGCAGCGAGGCAAACGTGGCGGTGTCGCTGGCAAATTTCGGCGCGCAGAGCGTTTTCGTAAGCAAGCTGCCCGCGCACGCAATAGGTCAGGGCGCGGTGGATTCGCTGCGCGCGTTCGGCGTGAACACCGACAATATAGTCCGCGGCGGCGAACGCATAGGCGTTTATTACATGGAAAAAGGCGCTTCACAGCGCGCTTCCGTATGCATATACGACCGCAAGAATTCCGCCATCCAGCAGGCGTATTCGGACGAATTCGACTGGGACGCCATATTCAGCGGCGCCGACTGGTTCCATTTTTCGGGGATCACGCCCGCGTTAGGCCCTAACGTGGCGGAAATTTGCCGCAAAGCGTGCATCCGCGCAAAAGAGCTGGGGCTTAAGATATCGTGCGATCTGAACTACCGCGCAAAGCTATGGACGCGCGACACGGCGCGCACGGTCATGAGCGAACTTTGCAAATACTGCGATATCTGCATTGCAAACGAGGAAGACGCCAAGGACGTTTTCGGGATAGAAGCCGGTAATACCGATATTTCCGGCGGCAAACTCGACAAAGAGGGCTATATTTCCGTGGCCTCTCAGCTTGCTGAACGCTTTGGGCTTGAAAAAGTCGCCATAACGCTGCGCTCTTCGTTTTCGGCTAACGACAACGACTGGGCGGCGATGATATACGGCAAGGACGGCTGCCATTTTTCCAAGACTTATCACCTTCATATAGTAGACCGTGTGGGCGGGGGCGATTCGTTCGCCGCCGGGCTCATTTATGCCCTGCTCAGGGGCGACAGCGATGAAAAAGCCATTGAATTCGCCGTTGCCGCAAGCGCTTTGAAGCACAGCATAGAAGGCGATTTCAACCGGGTGACGGTAGCCGAAGCCGAAAAACTCGCGTCCGGAGACACTTCGGGCAGAGTCCGCAGATGACACGCGGAAAGGCGGTATTCACGATATGACCGATATTGCCGAAAACGCAAAAATGGAAAAAGAGCTTTTTGAAGCCGTCGCGAAGACCGACACCGAACAGAAGGTGAAAGACCTCTTCGCAGATCTCTGCACTCCCAAAGAGATAGAGCAGATGGCGCAGCGCCTGCGCGCGGCGAAACTGCTTTACGAAGGCATGACGTACAACGAGGTGATAGAAGCCACGGGGATCTCTTCCGCTACGCTCAGCCGCGTTTCACGCTGCGTGCAAAGCGGAAAGGGTTATTCCGCTCTGTTTGCCAAGAATAAGTAACAGCAAATAATAATAAAGCCGTATAACGAAAGGATCGAGTATATGAAAAAATACCTATGTCTGCTGCTTTGTATTGTAATTATCGGCGCAGTATGCGCGTCGTGCGTAAAGTCATCGGAAACCGAAAGCTCCGCCGAGCCGGTGCCAGAAAGCTCTGCAGAAACTGCTTCTGCCGAGCCGAGCGAAGAGCCGAGCGAAGAGATCAGCGAAGAACCGAGCGAAGAGATCAGCGCCGGCGACCCCGAAAAGGTCGCGATCCCCGAAGGCGTAAAGGTGATAACCAACCTGGATTACGACAACGGAAAAGGCAAAATGGGCGATAACGACGGCCCCGCTTACTGCGTCTATTCCAAACGCGGCTACAACAAGGCGAGCATGGACGTGAAAATAAGCGAAATGAAGATAAATACCCTCCGCACATCCGACAGGAAGTTCGTCAACGCCTATATGTTCCTCGGTTGCGATATTTACAGCGGCTACAACTGGTCGAACTGCTTCGACTGCGGATTCTGCTGGTCGGGCAGGACGCCGGCGTGGCATCTGTTTTACAATATCTACACTCCGGCGGATAAAGATCAGCCCGGCTGGTACGAATCCAAGGTCCGGCTCAAGAAAAACCATGATTACCGGCTCACGCTCGACACTTCCGAACAGGACGAGCTCGCCACGCTTATCATATACGACCTGACTTCCGACAAAGAGGTCGACCGCGCCCAGTTCCGCGTAAAGGGCATGAAGTGCGACGGATCCAACACGGTGTATCTTATGGATTTTGCGCTCGACTACCCCGACGACGTCAAGAAAGACACGGCCGGTAACCCCAGCAAGGACGACTGGAAAGAAATAGCCCTTTACAATACCGACGAAAATCTGTATATGCGTAACGTCGTAGTAGAAAACGTCAAGATATACGCCGGCGGAAACGAATACGTCTGGGACAAGACCCGCACCAACAACCGCTCGCTCTGGCCGGATATCCATATGACCGAGGTCGATTACCCCTGCACCAAGGTAATAGCCAACGAAGAGGATTACGACTTTTCGTTCCGCGTGGATATTGATATGAACAGAGAATGACGGCATAAAAAAACTCCCTGCGCAGGCAACACATCTGCGCAGGGATATTTTTTTACCGTTCACCGGATTTGACTTTTACTGAAGCCGCACGTTCGAATATCTCGTCCCTGAAAGCTCCCGGCTGATCGGTCGCAAAATCGACCACCCAGAAATCCGTATCGCCCTTGTAAAAGAAAGTGACGTAATACGTAGTTCTTTTGTAAAGTTCAAAGTATTGTTCGGTCTCGCAATACAGCAAGCCGTCCTTTTCCTTGAGCCCGTCGCATACGACGGAATTGTATTCTATGAACGATTCGGCATAGTCGCGCACGGTCATAATAGCCGCTGTCGATATATATATGAACGGATCCCTCAGCACGAACACGCTGTAATCTTTGCCGTGATAAGCGGCGCCGTCTTCTTCCGAATTCTCTTCAAAACCGGAATCGAGCGTGACGGAAAAGCCGTCCATAGTGAATTCCTTTGGCGGTTCTTTATGAAAGACCATATATAGCGTGAAACCGATCCCGATCAGTACGGCGCAAATAATAACGGTCTTTGTTATCCTGTCGCTCCGCTGCGAAGCGGCAGGATTCACAACAGCGCCGCCGGCGGGGGACTGACCGTCAAAAACGAACTGAGCCGCCGCCATTCCGGCGGAGCGCATACGGCCCTGAAGAAAAACGTCTTCGCCGCCCGCCGGTATGACGTACGGTGCGCTTGAACCTTCGACAAGGATATTTGCGGCGTTTTCGCTTATTTCGAAAGACGCGCTTTTCCCATTTTTCAGCTTACCGAGTTCGCGATAAGCGATACCGCCCAAATTCAAATTTCCGTGTTCGGGATCTTCTATATATACAGCGACGCTGATCATACATGAAAGGAACGCCTTGCTGCGTTTTATGGTAAGCCGTCTCAAACCGCGGACCTCCTATTGTGTTTTTGTGATTATATCATATCGCCGTGTGTTTGTCAATAGCTGTCGCTTGAGCGCACATTACGCATATACTGTCATGACGGGCTATACGCCCGTACGAAGATAAGGAGGAAAGACGTAATATGGCAGCATTTTATAATCAGGCGTCGCTGACCTACGCGGGAGGAACGGTATTTTCGAACGTCGCCACCGGCGAAATAATCGATACTCTCACCGCTTCAAAGACCGCGGTGGATCCGTTCTATACGTCGGGCGACGGTCTGACTTACGTTATAAATATAGTGAATTCCGGCAACACGCCGGTGAACGGATTGACTGTCACCGACGATCTCGGCGCGTATGAATACGGCGGGCAGACGCTGGTACCGCTGGAATACAACGAAAATTCGCTGAAATACTTTGCAGACGGCGTACTGCAGGCGACGCAGACTGTGACGTCCGCCGACACGCTTACGGTCAGCGGGATCAACGTCCCTGCCAACGGCAGCGCCGCGCTCGTTTACACCGCGCGTGTGACAGAATACGCCGACCCCGGTCAGAGCGGCGTCATCACCAACACGGCGGTCATAACGGGATACGCTTCGCCTTTGACGGTCACGGCAGCGGTCAACGCGGGGAGCGGAGCAGAGCTCGAAATGCAAAAATCCGTGTCCCCTTCCGCCGTACCGGCGAACGGTCAGCTGACTTATACCTTCACAATCCTCAACCACGGCACGGCAGAAGCGGCGGCGACCGAAAACATCGTGCTGAACGACACGTTCGATCCGCTGCTCAGCGGGCTCAGCGTGACGTTTAACGGAAACGAATGGACTTCGCCCGAAAATTACGCCTATGATGAAACGACAGGCGTATTTTCCACAGTCGCGGGTAATATCACGGTGCCGGCGGCGACTTACGTCCGCGACCCGGCGACCGGTGCCTGGACGGCTGTACCCGGCACTGCGGTGCTTACGGTCAGCGGGAATATCTGAAACTGCAAAAAACCGTAAAAAAGCCCGGGAGCCAAACGGCTTCCGGGCAGCTTTCATTCCATAAGCAGATCACAGATCCGCTTTGCAAGCAGCGTTTTTGTGGGCGGATGTATGCACGAGTTTTCGCAAATATCTCGCGAGACGGCGAGTTTTGAACGCGGATCGCGCCGTGCGTAAAGTTCCTGCGCCTGCTGAATACCGCGCCAGCCGCGTTCGTTCACGGCCAAACGGTCGTCGCAATCCGCTATCTGCACGATCACGGCGCGAAGCGAAGAGTCGCGGAAACCGCCGCGCATCACGCCGAAAAGACATTCGAGCTCGTCGGCGTAGATCTCCGCCTCTTCCGGCGAAGCGTCGCTTTCGCCCTGGTACCATATAACGCCGGTAAACGAAAACGGAAACAACGTTGTGAGCATTTGATCGTATATCACGGAATTGCGGTTCCAATATGCAAAAATATCTATATAATGGTCGCAGTAAAGCTTTTCGTCCGGCAAACGGAACCGTTCGGCTTTTGGCAGCGGGAGCCAGCTTTCTATGCACGAAGCGCCCTGAAAGCACGAAACAAAGCCGACGCATCCGCCGGTGCGTTCACGCACCGCCTTTGCGGTAAGATACCCCAGCGCCGACCATTTGCCGACCCTTTCGGCCACGGCGGTCTGCCAGCCGTCCGACATTTTTACGGGATCGTTTTCGTCCCACGGTCTCGCCACGAAAAAGCTGCGAAGCATGCCGTCCGTAACGTATTCCTCTGCCGGTGTGTTGGATTCTTCCAGACGGAATTCGGCGTTGGACTGGCCCGCCACAAGATACACCTTGCCTACGGATATTCCGCTAAGAGCGACCGTATCCGCCCCGTCGGTAACGGTAAGCGTAAACGGTCCGCCTGCGGGGCGCGGCGGGAACTCCAGACACCATTTGCCATCGGCGCATTCCGCGCAGACGGTGTCGCCGCGGAATTCGCCGCGCACGGCGTTTGCGCCGCTGCCGAACACTCGAACCGGTTTGTTTTCGGCAAAAACGGCGTTATCGGTAAACAACGGAGCTAATTCCATAGTTTTTCTCCTTTGTCAATGCTCTTCGGGCCACACGAACGTGGGGTTGAGATCGTGTTCGCCGTTATCTATGAGCAGATTTTGCCCCGACATGGAGCGGTTAGTCACGGTGAGGAACACCACCCAGTCGGCGACTTCCCCGGGAGACATCCATTTTTTGAGCGGCGTTACCGCCATTATCTTTTCCCAGAGCGCGCCGTCGTTTACCACGGGGTCGTTGAGCGGCGTGAAGACTCCGCCCAAAGATATGGCGTTGCAGGTGACGCCGCGCGGAGCAAGACGTATGGCGACGTTTTTCATGTACCCGACGAGCCCGGCTTTAGATGCCGCGTAAGCGGGGAATTCCTGCCCCGACACCGACGACGCCGAAGCGTTGAACAGCACCGACCGCAGCCGGATATTGGACGCGATGTATTTTTCGGCGACGTTCATGGCGCCCTTGAGGTTGACTTCTATATCATCGGCGTTCTGCACGCCGGCGTTGCTGAAAAGGACGTGCGCGTCGGTGATTTCCGGCAGCGCGGAATTATCGGTAATATCGGCGCGGAAATGCGTGTATTCCGGGTGTTCGAGTGACGCCGGAAGCAGGTCGATCCCGTACACGCCCCACCCCATGGAAATGAACCGTTCGGCCACGGCTCTGCCTATCCCGCCGGACGCGCCTGTTATTATGACTTTCATACTTCTTGGCTCCTTCGGTATTCTTCGCCGACTCCGTCTTTTTTCCAACTTTTCAGCACCGCGTAGCCGATCGGCGAAAAGAATACTTCCATAAGCAGTTCCAGCGCGGCGCCCAAAAGCGAGCAGGTCACGCACTGAATGAACGTCCATGAAAAGCCGTCCCAGAATATAGGCGCGAACACAGTGAACGTAAGAAGAGCAAATATGAGGTTATCGAAAAACTGCCCTATGAACGTGGAAACGTAAGTGCGTGTGACGTAGGCGAGCTTTCCGTCCGGATCGTTGACAAAAAGACGCCCTATTCCCCAGTTGAGGAAATTATTGATGATCGCCGAGCACAAAAACGCCACCGTACTGCTGAGCAATATGAACCACGTTCCGCCGATAATGGTGTTGAAGGCGGTGTAGTCGGTTTCGGTAGGGATAGCGCTTACGATAAAGAAAATCAGGCAGACGAACAGGTTCACGCACATGGCGAAGACCGAGACCTTTGTCGCCGCTTTGGGGCCGTAAGCTTTGGTGATGATATCCATGCATAAAAAAGACAGCCATGACACCAGGATGCCGCCGTCTATTGCGAGCGCGCCGGACTGATAGATGGTCTTGTTGGCGAGCAGATTCATGGTGACGACGGAAATGGTGAACAAAGCCGTTATTACAGCAGGGATACTGCGGAAGAGCAGTTTTGTGTCCGCCCAACCGCGCATGAGTTTGTTTTTCATTTTGCAAAATCTCCTTGGTTTTTATTTATTGAGCGGAGGATTTAGAGGCCGAACTCCGCTTTTATTGCGCTGAACGCGCCGCTTCCGCAGCGACGCACACATTTTAGCACAACCGCCGGTAATAGTCAATACAAAATTAAAAAACGCTGTTGAAAGTGATTGCACGGTATTATATAATCATAATGATCAAAACACAAAAAGTGTAAGATTTTTCCAAAACAAGGTTTTATAATAACGAATCGATTCAAAACGGAGGCGGACAGATGAAAGACGAAAAGCTGCTCGATCTGCTGCGATCAGATCCCGACTCGGGCATAGATCGCCTGATACGGCAATATTCCGGGCTTGTGTTTTCCGTTGTCAGAGCGCGTCTTTCAGAGATCTGCGATTCTTCGGAGGTCGAAGACTGTGTTACCGACGTTTTTTTGAATTTTTACAATTCGTCAGGTACATTCGAGCCGAACGTCTCACTTAAAAACTACCTTACGGTCATCGCAAGAAACACCGCCTGCAAATACGCACGCAGGCGGCCCGCGCAGGCACCGCTGCCGACGGAAGAGCTGATGTTCGATATACCCGACGAAAGCGACATGGCGGAAGAGGCAGTAAAAAACGGTCTGTTGGAAAGTATATTGCGGGAAATTCGGAAAATGGGACGCCCCGATTCGGATATCCTCATCAAAAAATACTATCTTGGTCAGAGTTCAAAAGCGATAGCGTCCGAGCTTGGAATGTCCGTTTCCAATGTCGACACCCGCGCCCACAGGGCGATAGAAAAACTGAAACACAAATTCGGAGGAAAATCATGAAAGTTAGCATAGAAGAGCTTCTCGATCGGGCAGACGCAAAAAAAATGGCAGAACTGCTCGACGGGATAAACTGCGACGCGAGAACGCCGAAAAGCACTCGCGACCGCATAAGGGCAAGACTTGTCAGCAAAAACCATGAACGCAGACCCGCCGCTAATGTATCGAAACGGATGATACAAGCCGTATGTGTACTGATGATCCTTGCGGCAGGTGCGATAATATTCGTCGGCATTTTCAGCAAAAACAACGCGCTGCCGTACGGGCATAATACATCTTCCGACGTCAGATCAGGCGCCATTTCTTCGCCGGATGATATTTCAGCCCCCATGGATGATTCGTCCGGCAGCGACTTCCCTGCCCCTGCACACGAAGTAATTCAGCTTTTTCCCGTTTATGAACAAAACGACCGCTTCGCAGAAGAACCCAAAACCGTGATCCTTTCCTCGTCCGGAGCAACAGGAGACCGCGTGTCTTACAACGGATTTGAATTCTATGAATCCTGCGGGACTCTGTATATGACAGAAGGCGAAGGCTCGCCAATCTACAAATATGAAAACGAAGGATTCGTTGACACCGGAATTATCGCCCCCGAGCGAATGCTGTTTTCCGAAGGGACATATGAAGGGAGCGTGTATATAAGCGCTCCGGACGTTTTGGGACTAAACGGTAAAAACATTTACCGTTTTGACTTGAACACCGGCTTGACCGAAGAATTTATAAACGTAGAGATCGGAACAGTCGACTGCATCGCCATCGACGGGTCGAAGCTTTATTACGTTAACTGCGGGCGCATAAAATGCGCCGATCTTGAAACAAGCGAAATATCTGTGATCGATAATGCAGTCCATACTGATATCTGCCGGCTGACTGTATCGGACGGGGATCTGTACTATTACAGCGAAGGAAAGATCTGGCGTTTGACACCGGAAATGCAGCTTCATGAGGTGGTAGAAGGAACTGAAAGCTTCAGCTCATCCGGCGGGAAGATATACTGCGCGTCGTTCCAAGACGTAAAAGACGACGAAAGCGGCACGGTAACGAGAGAGTTCACATTGAATTCGTACGATACAGACGGCAACGGACTGTGGAGTTTGCGATCGGCGGCGAGCTCCCCGCGGGAAAGCGGAGAACGCTTTACGGGAAACGCTTTATTCTCAGTACCCGTCTCTTTCGGCGGCAAAGCCGTTTCGTTCAATAGCGACGGAGTATTTCTGACTGATACTTCGGATGGGAATAAAGAAAAAATAATAGATTTTTCCGAATACAAACATATATTGTCTGTACGCGGTATACAGAATGTCGGCGGCAAGCTGTTTGCAGCAGTATACGGACAGTCTGAGCACGGCGTCATACATCATATCGTATTTGAATACGACGGTAAAAGCATAAAAAAACATGAACTGAGATGATGCTTGTAACAGCCGCGGCTTTATGCGCGCCCACACTGAATACCGCAAGCCCGTAAACGTACCGGGGCGGGGATAGACTCCCCGCCCCGCCTTTTTCTCATTTTTGGCGTTCATTTTTACTGCTCGCGCCAGACGGCTATATACTGCACTCCGGCGCGTAGTCGGGCAAACGGTCCGCGCACCGCGGCGGAGCGGCGTTCGCCGAGCAGGTCCGACGAAATATCCGCCGGCGTCCCGTCCGGGTTTTCAAACGGTTCTTCGGTCAGGCGCGGAGCGCCCAGCCGTTCGGTCGTGACCGGGTCGCATTCCGCCGTCAGCGCCTCCGCCGGGACGTTGAGCGTAAGAATCCACTCGCCGCCGCGCTCGGTCATATCCGCCGTCATACCGTTTACGGTCAGAGCGCCTTTCTCTTTACGGAACGGACGCGCGTTGCCCGAATATGTGTTGTCCTCTATCCACACCGGCTGCGGAGTCTCGGCGTAAAGCGTGTGATCGTAGGCGAAACGTCCGTCTTCACGCAAGCGCTCCGCATATTCCTGCGGCGTGGTGTATTTGTCGAAGTTTTCGCAAAAATTCACAAAGCGCGGTCTTCCGTTTTCTAAAACGTCAGGATATTCGCCTGTGAACAGGTTGTTTAGCACGCGGTCGTCGCCGCCGTATACCGGCGCGTACCCCGCCACCTGCGTGCTGTGAGGAAAATGATACGGCGTGGCTCTGTCCGGGACCGCGCTGCTGTGATATACCAGCCCGGCTATAAGATTGTGAACGTAAGCCGTGCCCTGGGCGAAATCATCCAGACTGTAAGCCGATAAAAGCACGTTGTTATCCACCAGGCACGGCCCGTGCGTGACTTCTATCATCAGGTCGCGGTCGTTGTGATGGTACAGATTGCGCGTCACCCGCGCGCCCTGCGCCTGCCAGTCCAGCCAAGTCCCCAGAGTGCAATTATGGATATTGTTGTTTTCTATGACCGTATCCACGGCGGCGTGGAGCTTGATGCCGCCCAGCTCGTGGCCCCAGAATTCGTGCTTTACGCCTATGTTATAGATATGGTTGTGCTCTATGCGGCTGAACGCGCCGCCCATGTGTCCGACAATGCCGTTCTGACCGCAATCGTGTATGACGTTGTTGCGTATAACGTGCGAGCCCACGCGCCCGCGTTCCCAGCCGAGCTGCAGCGCCGAAAAAACAGCTTCCGCCTGATATCTGTGCCCGGACTTGCGCCCGAATCTGGTGGCGAAATTTTCGCCGCTCGCCGCTTCCTTGCCCACGCATACGGCGCTCGTTTTGGCGTCATGAAGATCGTTGTTTTCTATTACCCATCCGTTTGACCAGTTTGGACCGACCATGCCTATCTGTTCCGCCGTGGGCGGATTGAAAGGGCACGCGGAGTGTGCGATCTCGAATCCGCGCAGCGTTATGTAACCGCGGCCCGGCTTGCGCGGGAAAAAGCAACATTTGCGCACGTTGATCTCAACTGTTTCGGCGTTGGGGTCGTACTGCTGAAAATTGCAGTATAACACCGTTACGTCGCCGTTCACCACGGCGTACCAACGGTAAACGGTGTCTTCGGGACAGCGTATCTTTTCTTCTGCGATACGCCAGCTGTTCTGGAACCAGACGGTGCGCGGTTCGGCGTTATAGAGATCCTCTTCTGAGCACGCTTCGTAAAGCGACCTGCCGTTTAGGTACACGTCGCCCGCGTGCGCCTTGTATTCGTGCGGTTCGACCAGCCAGTCGCCGCAAAGCGGTTCCGCAAATGGGTTCCATTCCCCGAACATGGAATTCGGAAGCTCTTTTTTCCATACCGTCCCGCGCACCCGCTCCCAGCCGGTGACGGGCTCGGATCCTTTTATAACGGGATGCTCGCCTTCTGCCGCTTCATACACTATGCGGCAGTTATCGTTGATCCCGCCGTTTTGCGGATCTACCCATTCGCGGTAAACGCCGCCGTGGACGCGTACAGTATCGCCGGCGCGTGCTATCGCCGCGGCGCGGTTTATGGTGCGGAACGGTGCGGCTTCACTGCCGCACGCTGAATCGTTCCCGTTTATGCTGACGTGAAATATCATGTTCTCGCTCCTCGTTTCGTGATAATATAAGTATAACATTTTTCAGCCGAAACGCAATAGAAGAATTCACATTATTCGGGCGTGATGTTGACCTTTTTCGTTTACCGTGGTATAATCATACCGCAAGCGGAATTACGGAACATACGAAAGGAAAAGCGCAGATGAAAGCAAAAGAGATATATTCCATGCTGATAAAAGGCATACCGCAAAACGCCGGTACGTGCGACGGCATACTTATGGGCGACGGCGAACGCGAAGTCCGCCGCATAGCGACTTGCCACAAGCTTACGTTCGACGTGCTATCAGCCGCTTCGGCCACCGGCACGGATATGATACTCACGCACGAGCCGCCGTTCGCAAACGGCAATTCCCCCGCCGAAGATCTGACGCCCGACGCGGAAAAGGCGCGCCGCATTGCGGAAAGCGGCATTGCGGTCTACCGTTTTCACGACAATGCTCATAATTTCAAGCCGGATCTCATCCACCACGGCTTCATCCGCGCGACCGGGCTGCAGATCAAACAATGCACGGAAAGGATAAGTCTGGGCGTATGCCGATACCTGCTCGAAGAGCCGGTCTGCGTTGACGATATTGCCGAAAAATGCCGTTGCTCGCTCGGCGCGTCGCACCCGCGCCTCGTCGGCGTTGCAGGAATGAAGACCGACTCCGTGATATTGGCGTTGGGCGGGATCGGCATAGCTCAGATCGATCTGCTGCGCAAGCCGGGAAACGATTTTATCATAACGGGCGAAGTCAACGAAGTGTGTTATCTTGAATACGTGCGCGATATCTGCCGCCTTTACGGCGAAAAAGCCGTGCTGCTTCTGGGGCATTATACCGCGGAATACCGCGGTATGCATTCGCTTGCAGATATACTGCGCGAAAACGGCTTTGACGCGTTTGCAATTGATTCCGGCGAGGTTTGGGATCATAACTGTTCTGATTGAACACGAATATCATACGCACGGAAAAAAGCAGATACGGTTTACCGTACCTGCTTTTTATCGTCTTCAGAGCAGTATAGAATAGACTTCCTCGCCGCCGTTTACGAATACTTCCATGATATATCCGTCGCGCAGGATCTGAAGATCCGACACCGGGCCGTTATATACGACCGGCGGTCTTCCCTGCCTTTGCACCGTGAATCCTTCCGCGATGCGCACGAGCGCGGGGTCGTCGCGTTTAAGAAGGTGCCTTACTTCTTCTGCCGGAAAAGCGGTTATCTTTCCGTCGGAAAACTTCAGCTCCCGCGGCACAGACATACAGCCGATATCAGTCGCCGCATAGCCGCTGTATTCCCAGCCGGGGATCCAGGTGATCAGCAGATTCCTGCCGCACGGATCGCGGAACGCCTGCCCGGCATACTGATCCGGCCCTTTGTCGGGCTCGGCTGAACACACCGCCTTGAAACCGCCGCCTTCGAAAACGCCGTACATCACTTTGAACTCTTTGCCGCCGTCGGTCTTGCAGACAGAAGCCGTGAGCAGATACGTCCCGTCTTCCGCCGGCATGAACGAAGGGCATTCAGCATATTTGCAGTTTTCCCATTCGCACAACACTCCGCAATAGCTCCAGTCAAGCAGATCGCCGCTTTTATAAAGCAAAAGGTTGCCGGTCTTTTTTTGCGGATTTCCCGATGCAACTACGCAAAAGTATTCGCCGCCGATACGGCATACGGCAGGATCACGAAAATCCGGGCCGCCTTCCGGCGGATAGTGCGATATAACGGGATTACCGGCGTATTTTTCAAAATTCACCCCGTCGTCCGATACGGCGACCGCTATGGTGGAAACGTCGGTAATGGCGGCGTAGAACAGATAGAGCCGACCGTTTTCGGCTATTGCGCTGCCTGACCAGCACCCGCTTCTGTCATACGGCGCACCCGGCGCGAGCGCAACGGGAAGCTCTTCCCAATCGATAAAGTTCTTCGTCCTCGCGTGGCCCCAGTGCATGGGCTGTTTCCACGGTATCTCATGGTCGGGCGCGTGCTGGTAAAAGACGTGATACCATCCGTTGAACCACACAAGCCCGTTAGGGTCGTTTATCCAGCCCTTTTCAGGCCGGTAATGATATCCGGGTCTGACGCCGTATAAATCTTCGTTCATTTTGACCGCCTCCCGTATTAGTTCTGCCTTTTAAGGCAGTATATCACAGATCAGTTTAAAAATCAATACTTCCGCTTCTTATGCGCCGCACCCGGCTGCGCGCAGGTCCGCCCGCAAGAGTATGCCGAAAATCGCCCGCCTTCCGCCATAAACCGTATCTGATACCCTTTTGCATTCGGCGCGAGCGGAGTCATATCTTCCGCACGGCAACGTATTGCACGAATGATCAATAAAAGCCGACATGATTAGGCGCTCTTGACATATCGTACCGTATTTGGTACAATGTCGATAATAAGATATACTCGTGAGGAAAATATGTACGCCATTGAACCAAAAAAGCTTGCTCTGATACGGATACTGCAGATCCTGCACGAATACAGCGACGCCGACCATGCGCTGACACAGGATGAAATAGCCGCGATCCTCGACCGGGAATACGGCATCGTGATCGAACGCAAGGCGATAGGCCGCAACATTTCCCTGCTCAAGGAGGCGGGGTACGAGATAGAGTCCGGTAAAAGCGGCAGCTTTCTCGCCGTGCGCGAATTCGACGACGCTGAGCTCAGACTGCTCATAGACGGCGTGCTTTCGAGCAAGCATATCACGGCAAAGTATTCAAAAGATCTTATCGAGCGGTTGAGCGGGCTTTCGAACAAGTTCTTCCGTTCGCATATAAAGCACGTTTACTCCGTTAACGACTGGAGCAAGACCGACAACATGGCGGTGTTCTTAAACATAGAGCTGATCGACGAAGCGATCGAAAAAGGGCTGCAGGTGCAGTTTGAATACAACAAATACGGCGTGGACAAGAAGCTGCACAAATCTTCGTTCGCGCGCGTGTCGCCGTATCAGCTCATTCTGCACAATCAGCGTTATTATCTTATGGCGTACACCGAATACTGGCGCCGCATGGGATTCTACCGGCTGGATCATATGACAAAAATGAAGATCTGCGACACGAAAGCGTTGCCTCTGAAAACGATACCGGGGTACGAAAAAGGCATGGATTTCAAGCTGATATCGTCCGGGATGCCTTATATGTATACAGAGCACTTTGAGCAAGTGGAGTTCAAGGCGAGCAAGCTGATAGTGGACAACATAGTCGACTGGTTCGGGGACGGAGCAAAGATATCACAGATCGACGAAGAGACCCTTCTTGTCCGCCTGACCGCAAGCACCGACGCCATGGAATACTGGGCGATGCAGTATCTCAATTATGTTGAGATAACTTCCCCCGCGTCGCTGCGCGAGAAGATAAGGGAGAATATCAAAAAGGCTGAGGAGAAGTATAAATGAACCTTACCAATGACAGCTGCGAAAAAGGAAAGTATACAAAAATTATTTATAGGAGCTAAAGATGAATATTCACTATTTCCAAAGATACCATTCGAAAGAAAATGTTGCAACAGCAAACACTATGCTATTACTATCCAGATTGTATCAATATTCTTCTCAAAAATTCTTTTGTTTTTTGAAACAGAGTTTATGCCCGTCACCGTTTGATCCGGAAATATCGTTTAAGCTTCAGGACAAGGGCAAGGATAGCATACCTGATGCAGCAATTTCTCAGGAAAGTTTTCGAATAGAAATCGAAACAAAACTAGATTCAAAGCATTTTGATTTAGAGCAATTGAAGAATCATTTAAATGCATTTAACGATGAGCATTTTAAGCTACTATTAACGCTTGCCCCAGGTGATATGCCTTCCGACACAAAGAATGCGTTAGAAGATTGCATTAATGACCTTAATGAAAAAACAATTCAGAATCATAAAGATAGTAAGATTACTCATTACAACACAACATTCACAAAAATAGCGGAAGACATTAAAAGTGTTTTAGATGATAAGGATTATGATATGATGGAAGTATATAAAGATTATTTAGAATACTGCTATCATGATAAACTAATAGATGCACCTGATGCTTGGAAAACATTAAGAGTACAGCTTTCGGGACTTACAATGGATTTCAACTTACGGAATAATATGTACTTTGATACGATTGATCGTGGATTCCGACCACATGATTATCTGGGCCTCTATTCCAAAAAAAGAGTTTCTGCTATTGGAAGAATAATAGCACAAGTTATTTTCGAGAAAGACAAAGACGGATCTTTAAAGCCTAAGTTTGAAAAGGGCAAAAATAGCAAAGAAATCATAGACAAAATAAATAATGCAGAAAAAGAGCTTGGCCTTAACCTCGCAAAAACACGTTTCTTTTTTGTGGATAAATTCTATGAGACTAACTTCATAAAAACATCTCATGGCGCTCCATTTGGATCAAGAGTGTTCAATATAGAAGAAATCCTTGGCATAAAAAAAAGCATGAAGGATACTAAAGAGATAGCAAAAATGCTCGATGGAAAAACATGGGAATAGAAAACTCTTCGGAGAATTAAAAATTGAAATTCATTATACAAAGGAGGAGTAATTAAAATGATTATCAAAGGATTTATCATGTACGATTGCATTGAGGGATTACCCGAAAAAGACGTAAGTATAGATACAAGCAAAAGAATAGCCGCTTGTGACCGGGATGTTTGCGATGACGTATCTTTTGCTATGTTTGGCAAAACAGTTTTCAACGATTTGCTGCGTAAAGAAAAAGGCGTTCCGGAAATATCCCTAACGATCGAGTGCAAAGGAAATACAGTGCATATTTTCAGAAAGCCACAATATTTACGCGTTACATATTTCGGCACAGAGTATCTGACTGATGTATATTACATATCCGTTCCTATATGCTGTAAGTATGCCACATTCACGCTGTTTTGTCAATATCTGGCGCGTATACGGTCGACATCCTTAAAGACAACATTTTATAACCGTTTCGTGGAACACAAAACACAAGTCCCATATTGATATCATATCCGTAGATTCGTCCCAAAAATGGTATTGCCAAAGTGCTACCCTGTGTTTGCAAGAGATCTTGCAAATAATAATTAAGGAGATTTATCATGGACAGCAAAAGTATCTACAGGCAGATCGACCAGTTAAAGAAAAGCATCGAGCAGACCAACCGGCAGCTCGACGGCGACAGACGCAGCGTCGCCAACTACGAACGGCAGATCCAGACCATCCAGCGCTCGATGGAGCCCTACAAG
>CACYCI010000044.1 GCA_902772845.1 uncultured Ruminococcus sp. | reverse complement strand
CCTTTATTTTCAACGGTTTCGGAGGTCTTTATTAAATCCCTATGAGGCGGTATAACTACCTACACAATTTGAGGTTTCAAATTATAAATAAAAATCGAAGCCCGCGCTTAATGCGTCGCGGGCTTTTTGTTTATTGGATATTACGTTTATTCGTGATCGTCGGTGGATCCTTGCTGAACGGGCTGGCTGTCGCTTTTCTTTTCGTTGCGGATCTCCCAATGGATCAGGAAAGTCATGGCGGCGCGGAGCAGGATGATGCTGCCGAGTATGAGCAGTTCGTGCCATTCGCGCACAATGACGGTGCGAAGCAGTTCTCCGCCCATTTTGAATTCCAGCGCGAGTGCGATACCTTCCGCAAGCTGCAATCTGACGTGTCCGCCGTGCTTTATAAGCGAAATAACGGAGCGCGCTACAGTGAAAAGCAACACCGCCACGCCGATGAATTCTATTAAAAGAACGCAGTATTTTACGACAAGGTCAAAGATCTCGTACGCTTTATCGTATACTAACACAGAAGCACCTTCTTTGCGTGATTTTGTATATTATACACCCGGCGCGCCGATTTGTAAAGAGTTTATTTGCATTCAAAGCGTGCAAAACGGTTTTGCACCTCTTTATCCGCAAACGCGGTAACGCGGGTTCCGGTCTCGGTATATCCGCATTCGGTCACCTCCGACAGGCGGTAAAGCAGATTCAGTTCGGCGCCGTTTGCGTGCGGGAAGAAATATTCCACGCTGCGCTTACCGCCGTCGAGTTCCCTTTTTACCGCGTAAAGCAGATCTTCCACGCCTTCGCCTGTGGCGGCGGAAATACACACGCCGTCGGGCGAGATGAATTCGCGTTCGGTCGCTTTGTCGCATTTGTTATAGCACCATATAACGCTTTTCTGCTCGCCGCAAAGCTCGTTGACAAGCTGTTCCGTGACCGCCCGCTTGCGCACGCGTTCGGTATCGGGCTCGGAAGAATCTATAAGGCAGACGACGACGTCGGCGTACTTGATCTCTTCGAGCGTGGAACGGAACGCCTTTACCAGATGGGTGGGCAGGCGGTCGATGAACCCGACTGTGTCTGTAAGCAGGACGTCGGAACCGTCCGGAAGCGTGAGCCGTCGGGTGGTCGGATCCAGCGTTGCGAACAGTTTATCTTCCGAAAGCACGCCGGCGCCTGTCAGATAATTGAGCAGCGTGGATTTACCGGCATTGGTATAGCCCGCTATAGCAACTGTTTTTATCCCGCTCTTTTCGCGCCCTTTGCGCTTTACCATAGAAGTCCGCTCGAGCTCCTTGAGCTTTTCATACAGCGAATCGAGGCGGCGCTGAAGATGACGGCGGTCTGTTTCCAGCTGAGATTCGCCGGGGCCGCGCGTGCCTATGCCGCCGCCCAGGCGTGAAAGCGACTTGCCTTTGCCCATAATACGCGGCGCGGTGTATTTGAGGCAGGCGATCTCGACCTGCAGCTTGCCTTCGGCAGTGACGGCGTGGAGAGCGAAAATATCGAGTATGAGCATTGTACGGTCTATTACGCGCACGCCGAGCGCATCTTCCAGATTGTTTATCTGTGCCGGAGAAAGCTCGTTATCGAACACAGCGAGCGTTATATCGCCTTCTGTTTCGATGATCTGCTTTATTTCTTCGGCTTTGCCTTTGCCGATAAATGTCTTATTATCCGGCGCCTGACGTGCCTGTACCACGCGCAGCGCGGTATCGCCGCCGGCGGTATCGAGCAGCCGTTCGAGCTCATCCAGCGACGTATCGATTTCCTGTTCGGTCATTTGCGGAAGCATGACCGAAACCAGCACCGCTTTCTGCCGTTCGCCGGTACGGTTATCGGTAAGGGGTTCGGTATTTTCTGTTATCAAAACGGTTCACCTCTTTTTTGCGTAATAATACGGCATAAAAAACAGCACGGCTGAAAAAACAGCCGTGCAGATACGCGGAATATGATCACTCGAGGTTGAATTTCTTTTTGAATTTGTCAACGCGTCCGCCGGAATCGACAAATTTCTGTTTGCCGGTGAAAAACGGATGGCATTTAGCACAAATATCAACCTTTATTGAATCCTTGCAAGAATAAGTTTTATATTCTTCGCCGCAAGCGCATCTGATAACTGTTTCTTT
>CACYCI010000043.1 GCA_902772845.1 uncultured Ruminococcus sp. | reverse complement strand
TTTGTTTCCCATTTAGAGACTGCTTGAAAAGATACGCACATTCTGTTCGCAAGTTCTTCTTGCGTGATACCCCGCTCAGTACGAAGTTTCTTTATTGTTGCGCCAAGTTTAAGTTCCATAAGGATACCTCCAAATAGTTATGATGTATATCACGTGACATATTCATTATATCGTCGAGTATAATAGAATTCAATAAACGCTTGTTAGAATCAACTCGCTTGTTGAGAGAAAAGCGAGTTGATTTTCAACCGAACATTTGCCCTTCCTAAGCAAAAAAACTTATACATTAGGCGAGTAAATAATAAATGGCACCAAGCCAAATTATTCATTTATAATTGACAACGCAAAAACGAGGCGGGGAGCGATCCCCGCCTCGCGCTATATGATTTTGCTATAAAACTGTATTCATTCTTCTTCACCGTTATCTTCGATCAATCCCATTTCGACCTGTTCTTTGAGCATTTGGCGAACGTATTTGAGGTTTGGGATCCGGTATTCCCATATCTTTTCCCTGCACACGTAGCATTTGTTCGGCTTGTCGTCTTCGACGATCCGTCCGTTAAGGTAGCGATAGGCCATACCGTCGATCAGCTCACCCGGCTTCAAGCATTTCTGAAGCTTTTGCGGGAAATCCTCTTCCGTGGAATGAAGCTCAACGCGCACTTCCCACCCGGATTTGATTTCCTTTCCTTCGCGGCGCTCGCTTTTCACGAACTCACACTTTGCAACGGCACTATAATCAAAAATCGACCAGTCTTCGATCGCGTCGAGCGACAAACCGAAGGTGAACTTGTTCACGATCTTCGGCGGTTTGCCCTTGGGAGAATAACCGAAAAGCTCGTCCATTGTGATATCAAAAAGCTCCGCGATCTGCGGCAATAGTGTCACGTCGGGATAGCTGTCGCCGTTTTCCCATTTGCTGACCGCTGCTTTGCTGACACCCAACTCATCCGCGACCTTCTCCTGCGTCAAATCGCGTTCTTTTCTCTTTGTTTTGATGATCTCACTCAATTCCAATCTTGCCATAGCGACCTCCCTGAATTTGTTCTGTGTTGAGTATAGCACAGAAGGACGGATAAATCAAGAGAGAGTAGATTGACTTTGTAAACTTGTGGTTGACAAATTTGCTTGAGACGGCGTTTGTCAATGGGGTGAACAATGTTTGGGGGGGACTTTTCAAGCTTTTTTCTTAGTCCCCCAAAAAATTGCCGCCGGATTTCTCCGGCGGCAAAAATCATTTTTTCTTACGTTCTTTTTCTTCCTCGGTCGGTTTCTTTTCCCGCTGCGCCTTCCACTCTTCAAACTCGCGCTTGCCTTCTTCGGATCTCCGGGTTCAATCGAGTTTTATGAGCCCCGAGGCAGTGTCGCCGTATGATATGATGCGCCCGTTGTAATCTGTTGTCGTGTCGTTGAAACTGCGATAATAGCCGAGCACGTTCCACATAAAATCGGTAACGACCTTATCGCCGTTCGGCTTTATTTCTATATGTCCTTTTAAAACGCCGTTTGCGTTGCGGATAGCCAGCAGATCTTCCATGATGATGCTCCATACGGTTTATTTTATTATCTCAACGCGGTCTTCAACGCGTTCCTTGCGCGGCGGCAGCGGCGACGCGGCGTACCCGAGCGCCAGCGCAAAGCGCGGTGAAAAACCCAGCGGCAGCCCGAGCCGGGTCTTGAATTCCTGCGCCCGTTCTCCTTCGAAAGCGCGTCTGAAAGAAGCTATGTAGCAGCTGCCGATCCCCATAGACCACGCCGCGACAGCCATGTTCTGGGTAGCGTTTGCGGAATCGGCTTCGGCGAATCTTTCGGTGTCGTCGGCGGAAACTATGACCGCCATGGGCGCTCCGCGGAAAGTGTCCGGGAAATTAAGGCCCGCCTGCTCGCCTTCCGAGCGGATCGCCGCCGCTTTGCATTCGGCGGTGATATCGTCTAACAGGGCGCGGTCGTACACCACGCTGAAAAACCAGGGCTGCCTTCCCAGCGCGGTGGCGGCGAACCTGCCGCATTCCACTATCAGGGCGACGTCGTCTTCCGGCGGGAGCACAGACATATAGCTGCGCACGCTGCGGCGTTCGAGAATGTTTTTTACCGTTTCGTTCATAACGAATATACCTCGCTGTATTTGTCGGTCAGGTATCCCACGTAGCATTCAGGGTCGAACTTGCCGCACACGGAAGCGAACAGGTCGCCGGGATCCATCATTCTGCCGTGACGCCATATTTTCTGTTCGAGCCAATCGCTTATGCGTTTGATATCGCCTTGTGCGACGGCGGCGTCAAAATCGAATTCTTTTTGCATTTCGCGCTTGTACTGCGCGCCGTAAGCCGAACCGATGGCGTATGAGGGGAAATAACCTATGTTCCCGTCCGCCCAGTGCGAATCCTGAAGCACGCCGTGCCGGTCGTCCGGAACATCGACACCCAGATACTCTTTGTACATCCTGTTCCATTCGCCCGGAAGATCCTTTGCGCGCAGCTCGCCTTCGAACAGACGCTTTTCGAGCTCGTAGCGGATCATAACGTGCAGGCAGTAAGTGAGTTCGTCCGCTTCGGTGCGGATGAGCGACGGAGTGGACTTGTTGATCATACGGTAGAAGCGGTCGTCGTCGACGTCGTCGAGCAGCGGCGCGAATTCGCGCTTGAGCCACGGGAATATGAGCCCGCAGAATCCGCGGCTGCGGCCTATGATGTTTTCGTAAAACCTGGACTGGCTTTCGTGCATGGCCATCGACGCGCCGCCGCCCAGCACCGAAAACTGCAGTTCATCCCCGGTATGCAGCTCATACAGCGCGTGCCCGCCTTCGTGTATGACGGAATACAGCGAAGAAGCGACCATGTCTTCGTGATAATGCGTGGTTATGCGCACGTCGTATTTGGAAAAATCCGTGGTGAACGGGTGCTCGGTCTCGCCGAGGATGCAATGGTTTTTGTCTATGCCTATAAGGTCCATCACGTATTCCGAAAAAGCGCGCTGCTTTTCCACAGGGAAGATCCGCTGCAGCGGAGCGTCGTCGACGCGGTGCGCGTTTTCGCACACTTTGCGTATGAGCGGCACAAGCTTTTGCCTGAGCGACGTAAAGAAAGAGTCGCAGCTTGCGCGCGTGAGGCCGCGCTCGTATCCGTCGAGCAGGGTGTCGTACGGATGCTTGCCCGGTTCTATGTAAAGCGCTATGCGCTTGTTTGTGTCGAACATCTGCTGAAGATACGGCTCAAACATCGCAAAGTCGCTTTTTTCTTTCGCTTCGTGCCAGACGGCGTCGGACTGAGACATCAGCCGGCTATAGGCGATATATTCATCCTTGGGGATCTTGTTAGTACGGTCGTAATCGCGGTAGAGCAGTTCGACCTTGCGGGCGGTGACGGGGTCGAGCGAAGCGGAATCCGCTTTAAGCGTTTCGAGCATCTCGACCGTTTCCGGCGAGGTCGTCAGCTCGTAGCTCATGCGCGAAAGCTCTGCGAGCGTGGCCGCGCGCACTTCTGCGGACCCTTTGGGCGCCACTGTGGCGCCGTCATAAAACATAAGTCCTTCGGCGTGGCCGAGCGCAAAATCCGCCTGTTCGTAAGATTTGAGTTTTTCCAATGCCTGTGCCGTTGTCATTATCTTTCCCTCCGTAACACGTTTTTTCACGGATATTATACAACAGCGACGGCGCTTTTGTCAATACGGTGCTTTTACCCGCAAAACGTGATCGCCCGCGGGGAGCCGGAGCGGAAAGCTTACGGGTCTGCCGTCCAGCGTGGCGGCGTTTTCTTTGCACGAAGATATGATTTTAAGGCGGCAGCCGTTCCTTTCGCACACGAAGGTGTATTCGCACGCCGGCTCGACGGAAACAGCAGAAAAGCCGTCCGTAAACCTTATCCCCATAATGACTTCGGTCATTATCTTGTAGAACCAGGCGGCGGATCCGGTGTACCAGCTCCACCCTCCTCTGCCGTCGGCGTATATGTCCGCCGGCAGAACGTAAGGTTCGAGCTTGTATTTTTCGGCGTCGCCGTGCCCGGCAGGCGTAACGGCGTTAATCAACCGCGCCGCTTTTTCGTATTCGCCGCATATCGCCAGACCCCAGATCCCCCAAAGCGCGCCGTGAGTGTACTGGCCTCCGTTTTCGCGCACGCCGGGCGGGTATGCGGAAATATATCCCGCGTCGACCGTATCGAACGGAGGAGAAAACAGTTTAAAAACGCACGCTTTTTCGTCGTAAAGCTCACGGTAAGCCGCGTTCACCGCGCTTACTGTCTGCGCCGTTTTCCCCAGCGCCGCGGCGGCGAACGCCTGACTGATGACGTCGATCGCGCACTCGCGGCTTTCCCTGACGCCGAAAAAGCCGCCATCGTCGAACGTCCCGCGCGGGAAGCGGTCGCCCTTGAAAGAGCTTTTGCCTGCTTCGGCTGCGCGGGAATAAACGGAACGCAGCACGGACGCGCTCTTTGGATCCCCAGCGAGCTCGCACACACGGGCAAATCCGCGCGCTGTATACGCCAGCAGAAAAGTGGTGAACACCGATTCGCCCCTGCCTTCGCGCCCGACGGCGGAAAAGCCGTCGTTCCAATCGCAGCTGCCCATAAGCGAAAGTCCGTGCGTGCCTGTCCTTCCGGCGCAGTAAAGCAGCGCCCGCAAGCAGTGCATATACACGCTTTCGCGTTCACGGGTCTGTTCCGCCTTTTCATAGCGTTCGCCGCGTTCGACCGGAGGCGAAGAAAGATACGGAACTTTTACCGCAAGCAGTTGAGTATCGCCGGTCTTTTCCACGTAATCGGCAACAGTCAGCGGCAGATACAGCATATCGTCCGAACACGCGGTACGGGTCCCCGTGAAACGTTCGGTCTTTAACCACCAGTGCATAACGTCGCCGCGCATATACTGGTGAGCGGCGCAGCGAAGTATATGGGTCCGCACGATATCCGGGCGCGAATAGATCAGGCAAAGGCAATCCTGAAGCTGGTCGCGGAAGCCGTACGCTCCGCCGGTCTGGTAAAAACCCGTTCTGCCCAGAAAGCGCGAAAACGCGGTCTGATACGGCGCATAATACGAGTAGAGCGAATCGGTAACGCCGTTTTGCGTGAACGAAGTATGCGGCGGGATGAACGACCGTGCGAATTCGCACGAAACTCGGGCATACTCATCCGCGTCTCCCCGACGGAGCTCCGCGACGACGTTGACCGCGCCGCTTTCGGACCCGCACGCGCCGAGAAAGAACACCGCGCGCGCCGAAGTAACAGAAACGCAGACGCTGTCGCACAGTCCCGACCGGCCGCCGGTGAGCGCGAGCGTACGGTCGGTAAAAAGTTCGCTCTTGCGGTCGCACGCCAAAAAGCAGGTCATGGCGGCGCCGTGTTCGAACGGCGAAAAGCAGAGCGTATCCGGGATATCCGGGGCGAAAGCGCCGAACCGTTTAGCTTCGGGGGCAACGCAAAACACCGTGCGCGCTTCGGCGTTATCGTATTCGACTTCCGTTATCTTAGCCGGAAGATACGGATGCGTGAACACCCTGACTGAGTATCCGACTCCGCAGATGTTGCCGGAATACCTGGCTTGTCCGTCGCGATATTCAACATGATCGGAGCCGGAGACGAGATCGTAAACGTTTCCGCCGCGCAGCATTAGCAGTTCCTCGCCGTAACACGGCGAATGCGGATCCTGGTCGAAGGCAGAAATGCGTTTGTCACGCGCAGAGCCGTAAAAAGTAAAGCCCAAAGTCTTCTCGGTCACCAGCGTTCCGAGAGCGTAGCCGGACATAACGTACGATCTGGGGAGCGGTGGCGTGCCGGAAACGAACACCGAAGGCGGCGCGAGCTTTTCGCGGTGCTCGGACGGCTTTCCCCTTATTACGCAAGCGCCGGTACCCGAATACCCGCGATGCGGCGCAAAAGACGAACCGGTGTCGCACACATAAGCCGAAAATTTGCGCACGAACTGCGTTTCGCGTTCGTCGAACACCGAAGCGTTCACCGCGAAAACGCCGTATTTTCTGCCGTAATACCGATCCAGCCCGTTAGCCGAGATAACGTCCTTTACCCATTGAGTGAGCGGCATATCGTACCCGGTCTTCTCATGCACCGAAAACAGCAGTTCGCTTTTTTGAAAAGCGGCGGCGAGCGAGCGGTACGCGTTTATGAAAGACCGCACCGCCGATTCGTTTTTGCCGTAGACTTCAAGCGTGAGAAGCGGGCAGTCGCCCGATATCCCGGCTTTCCACAGCACGGAAGTGTCGCAGCCCGGCCTTCCTTCCGTTCCGCCCGCGAAGATCGCGCCTGACACGGCGGCTGCGGCAAGCGGATCCGTCTGCGATCCGCGCACCGGGGCGTTGGGCGCCTTGCGCGCACGGGCGACCGCGTCGACCAGCTCGCGCAAAGCATATCCGCAAGCGATTATGAATCTTGCGCTGCCGCGCGCGGAAGGCGAACATTTCACAGTGCAGTCCGGTTCTATACAGATCCCAGTATGACTGTCGCATTCGCATAAGAACACGCTTTCAGCGTCCGTGCGCGAATGAGAACGCAGGCAAACGTCGCTCGTCCTGAATTCCATTTCCGCTTTCACGTCGCCGACGGCGACGCCGATATACGGATATCTTCCGCAGCCGGGTTCGTTACGGCGGCGGAACACTATGATCTTTTCGTTGCGCAAATACGACGATGTTACGAATATGCGCGAAAAAGCGGGATGCGCGGCGTAAGACGTTTCTTTATCCAAAACGGGAGTGAAATTCATGCATACCTTTTCCGCGGCCGAGCGGTCGGCGCGCAGATCGAACACGAACGCACCGCCGGGCGCGGGGATATGCCCTTTTACGGATATGGGGCAATCCGGATCTGATGCGACGAACGCAAAAGATTTTTCGCCGAGCTCGGCGGAAAAGCCGCTTGCGGCGCCGGGGACACAGCAATATGCTTTTTCGCCGCGCAGCGCGCCGAATACGAGCCCGCGGAACGGCGAGAACGCTTTGAATTCGGTTCGGTCGACCGCGTACGCGCCGCAGCGCAAACCGATCCTGCCGTCTGAAGTCGCCGCCATTGAAAGGTTCCCATTTTTGTAAAGCGCGCATTCGGGACGCGCCGTCTCGGCCGTGACCCTGCGCGCCGCAGGAGCATAACGGATGTCATCTCGCCGTGAAAGCGGCCCCTTTCTGCCGCGGTACAGCCGCACGTCCGCGGGGATGCTTTCGCAAAGCAGTTCGGAACACGCCGCTATGCGTTTATCGCGGAAGAACCGTTTGCGCATTATCCCGTCGAAGCAGGCGTTGTCTATGGCGAGTATGCTCATACCGACGTGGTGCGCCATATAGCTGCGCACCGTGCCGCCGCGGCACGAAAGATCCGCCGCTTCGTAAAACCCGTATTCGCCGCGCATTCCGGCGTTCTCATAGCGCGAAAGCAGCCGCATGACGCTTTCGGGCATTCGTTCGAGCATGAGGAAAGCCGAATACGGCGAAAACACGGTTTCGCGCACGACGTATTCTTTAAGCGCGAGCGCGGGCACGCCGTGCGCTTTGTACTGATAATTCATATCTGCGTCAAAGCAATAATATCCGCTTTCGGATATTCCCCACAGCTTTTCACGGCGGTATGAATGCTGGCAGTACGCCGCAAACGAAAGCGTTTCGTCCAAAAACGAGCTCGGGTATGAAGGAAGAAATATTTGAGGCATAAAATATTCAAATGCCGAACCCGACCACGATATCATTCCGACGAACCCGTTCTTTTCGGTCACCGCGCGTGAAAGCGAATTCCAGTGCGCCCGCGGAGTTATGCCGTGTGCGCAGGCGTAGTAGCAGGTGGTGCGGATCTCGCTCATCAACATATCGTAATGATGCGGCGAATACCCGTTTTGTTCGGAATACCCTATATAAAACAAATTGCGCGAATCGTCATACAAAAACGCAAGATCCATGTCGTGCGCAAGCTTTTCCGCCCTTTCGGCGAGCGAGGCGCATTCGCCGCCGAACGCGCGCAGCGCGGAAGCGAGCGTTACCAGCATGGTGGCGAGATTGCCGGAATCGACCGTGGAAACGTAACGTTCCCCTATGACGTCGAGCGAACGGGTGTCGTACCAGTTATACAGATGCCCGCGGAATTTCTCCATTTTTTCCACGGTGCCGAGCGTTCGCCCGATATCGGCGGAGGCCTTTTCACGCCCGATGAATCCCAGATCGACAGCCGCCGCCGTGCACAGCAGATAGAGCCCGATATTCGTGGGAGAAGTGCGTTCCGCCACAGTTTCGGCAGGCGAAAACTGAACGTTGTCGGGCGGCAGGAAATTTGTCTTTTCGCCGACTCTGTCTTCAAAGAAAGCATACTGTTCGCGGGCATACTCTTTGAGTTTTTCCTTTTGAGCCGGTCCCGGCTTTGTTTCGTGCCTTTTTACAGGCAGCGACGCAAAAAACGATATAACGGGCAAAGAAAAGGCCGAGATCCCCAACGCATTGAAAGCAAAATAAGGCGAAAACACCGCGACCGCCGCGCCGACTGCGGCGCACGGGAAGAACGCAGATATATGCGCGCTCAATCCGTTGCCGCGCATGTTGTCGGTCTGGTTGAAAGTTGCCCACTCAAGCGTTTTCCGGTGTGAAACGGCAAGACGCCACGCCGAACGGAAAGCGGCGTCCGCGCTGCGCAGCGCGTTTTCAAAAAACGCCGCAAGCTCGTAAAGAAGATTCAAAACGATCAGCCGTGACGAAGACAGCATTACAGAAAAAAACCTGCGAGGAGTGAACGCTCTGCCGAAAGCCGCGGAAAAGAACGAAAACGCCGCCGGAGCCAGCTTGTCTGATAAAAGCAGCGCCGCATACACCGCGGCTTTGCTGTTGCCCGCGCCCGGTGTGAAAGCAAAGATCAACGCGCCTGCCGCAGCGGATACGGGGGAAAGCTGTCTAAGAGCGTTTTCGGCTATGACGTATTTGCCCAACGGCGGCATGGTCCGGCCGCCAAGCAGCACAAGGTTCTGGATATCGCCCCGCGCCCAGCGATGCAGCCGCAGGAACGCCGATACCGGGCTTTTGGGGTTACTGTCCGTAAACGTGATATCGGGCACGAACATACACCTGAGCAGCGCCCCTTCCGGGATATCGTGCGAAAGTATCTTCCCTTTCGGAAAAGCGTTTTCGGCGACGCCGCCGAACGCTTCGATATCCAGAAGCCCCTTGCCGCAGAATATCCCCTGCCCGAAAAGCGACTGATAACGTTCGTATGAAGCGGTATCGTAAAGCGAGCCGAATTCCGCGCGCAGCAGCGTGAAATAAGTGGCAAAGCTTTGCATGAGCCCGGTCTTCATACGCGGCTGGAACGCTGCAAACCCGCGGACAACGCGGCCGTCCTTTACAAACGGACGGTTGGCGGGATGCAGCGCGACAGCGGTGAGTTCGCGCACGGAACCCAGCGGTATGACCGTGTCGCTGTCGAGTGTGAGCAAATAGCGCGCTCCTGCTGCGGCGGATGCGTTTTCGGAATATCTGAATATGCCTCCACCCCCTTCGCGCACATAACGCACAAGAGCGCAGACCGCGCCGCGTTTGCGTTCGCCGCCGGTCCAGATACCGTCGGCGGCGTTGAAAGAGCGCCCGCGCAAGAACAGCGCAAAGCGGTTCCCGTACGTCGCGTTGAGTTCGCGCACGCGCTTTTGCGCGTAAGAAGCTATCTCTTCGTCGCCCGGCGTGAATTCGGTGCTGCTGTCCGTCAGGTCGCCGAGAACGCCGAAGACCGCGTCGGCATCCATATTGCGAAGATACGCTTTTTCAAGTTCGTCGAACACCGCGCCGTCTTTTTCCGCGCCGAAAAGCAGCGTGGAATACACCACAAGCGTGCGCGCGGAAGCGTTTTCGCTTTCGGGATCGAGCCGCAGCGGAGCGAACGGCGGGACCAGGCGCGAAAAGACTCTGTCGCAAAGCATACCGCAAAGCAAAAAGAGCGGCAGCGCGGCAAACAGCGCGTATATTCCGAAAGCTCCGGATGTCACCGCGAAAAGCAGAGCGAACAGCGCAAAAAGCATGGCAAAAAAAGCCGTCCCGTGAGTTTTTCCGTACGCGGCCGCGTAAAGTCCGCCCGGCTCCGCGCACAGGGCTCGCGCGGCGTCTGTTTCGCTCATTCCCCGGCGGCGGGCGCGTTTTATCACCGCCAAACGGCACAGATCCCTTGAACGTCGGTCGTTCTGCGAATAAAGCTCGGCGCCGTCGCAAAGTATTTTTTCCGCGTGGCAAAGCTTTTCAAAGCATTCCTCAACTCGTATATCGCTCAGCGCGTGCAGCGAAAGCACCGAAGAAGCGAGCTTTTCGCTGTCGCACCTCTCGCCGCGCACCAGAGCGCGCGTCTCTTCGCCGGCGGAAATTATGAGCGCGGCGGAAAGCGCCGCAGGGATACGGTAGATTTCGGAAAACGAAAGATCCGTACCCGAAAAGAAAGCAAAAAAGCTTTCCTTTCCGCATTTCCAACCGTTTTCGCCCAGATACGCGGCACACGCCGAATATAGCCGTCCCTCTGCGCAGCGGGCGTTTACCGCGCTGCGGTACGAATCACGGATGATATAACGGTTTTCGCACAAAACCGGGATCCCCGTTCCGCCGCCGTGACTTTTTACATATGTTTCTATATCTTTGTACGCCGCAGCGAGCCGTTTTTTGAAATCCATGCCCGAAATGACCTCCGAAAACGTATTCCCCATTATTATTCGTCGGAGCATGGAAAATATACCCGTTGACTTTTGCGCAGTTATAATGTAAACTTTTATACGGTGATGATATATGAGATTCTTACGTTCGCTCGAACGGCTGATTTTCCCCGACCGCTGCCTGATCTGCGGCGAGGTCACGCGGGAACGCGTGCCGTTCTGCAAAGACTGCATAAAAGAATTTGTGCCGCTTCTTTCAGCCGAATGCCCCGCCTGCGGAAAGGCCGCGCACGAATGCAGGTGCGGCAGCGGAACAAAAGACTTTTTGTTCTACTACTCTTCGCCCGCGGCGAAAAAGCTGATCCGCTCGCTCAAACACACGCCCGACAAAAACGCCTGGGAATTTTTTGGCGCCACAGCGGCGAACTATTTTGACAAACGCCGTTTCGACGCGGTCGTCTTCCCTCCGCGCACCGCGAAGAATATCAAAAAATACGGCTTTGACCATGTAAAACAGATAGCTCTGGAATATTCGCGCCTGAGCGGCGTTCCGTTATGCTGCGCGCTGGAACGCACCCACCGCGCGGCGGAACAGAAGCTGCTTTCCGCAACGCAGCGCCGCCGCAACGCGCTGGGGCTTTTCAAAGCGAACGCCGAAAAGCTGGCGGGGGCAAAACGCGTTTTGCTCATAGACGACGTGCGCACCACGGGGTCCACGCTGAACGCCTGCGCGCACGCGCTGCGCAAAGCGGGAGTAAAACAGATAACGCAGTTCACGCTCGCCTACACCCCTCCCGTAAAGAAAAAATACAAAGCAAAAAAAGTATAAAAGCACGGATAATCTATATATCGTTATTGGCGGCGGCGGGCAACCGGTACGTCTGAAAACCGGATATCCCGGCACGTTCAACGGTATCGATCCATTACCGTTCGGCACGGAAGACGCCGAAAATGCGGCAAACGAGATCATCGCGGAAACAGGAGACGGCGCACAATATAGAATACGAAAGAATACGCCAGACCGTTTTGAAAGGCGGCAGGGCATGAAGCAATTTAAAAAGTGCGTTCTCCCGCGGAAGGTAAACTATTCTGTATTATCGTATCATTCGGCGCGGAGGTTTATGAACGTAATTATCATTAACACAACAATCTTCCGGGGTGGTTATCGCGCAGAACGTCCCCGGATCCGGACTTTACGAATTATTCCTTTAACATATTAAAAGCCGCGACCGTTTTTGCCGGCCGCGGCTTTGCTATTTATGTATATTCGTTATATCCGCGCTGTTTACGCAAAGAACACTCTTTGTATAAGCTCTTTGAACTGCTCATACGTTGAAAGTACGTTGACTTCCCTGCGGACGGACGCCGAGCACGGCATACCCTTTGTGTACCACGCCACCTGCTTGCGCATGGTCAGCAGATATTCTTCGCGTGCGAAGGAACGCGTAAGGTCGAGCTGTTTCAAGAGCAATACGCCGATATCGCGCCGCGCGGGCGGCGAATACGGCGTTTTTTCGAAAAACGCCTTGAGCTCGGCAAACAGAAAAGGTCTGCCAAGTGCGCCGCGCCCTATCATCACGCCGTCGCAGCCGGTCTGCTCCAGCATTTGCGCGGCGTCGGCGGCGCTGCTTATATCGCCGTTGGCGATGACCGGTATCTTCACCCGGCGTTTCACCGCGGCTATGACTTCCCTGTCGGCCCTGCCGGAATACATCATCTCACGCGTTCTGCCGTGGACCGCCACGGCTTCGGCGCCGCCGGATTCGCAGTACGCCGCCACCTCAGGCGCGTTGATATGCCAGGCGTCGAACCCGGCGCGTATCTTGACTGTAACGGGAACGGGGACCGCGTCGCGCACGGCGCGGACGAGCTTTTCGCATTCCGCCGGGGTTTTCATCAGCGCCGATCCTTCGCCGCAGCTGACGACCTTGCGCACGGGGCATCCCATATTTATATCGAAAAAGTCCGGCGAATATTCCATAAGCTTATATGCGGCGCGCGCCAGAAAATCGCCGTCGCTGCCGAATATCTGTATTCCCGCGGGGCGGATATCGCGTTCCAGCGACGCAAGCTGTTCGGTCTTCTTATCGCCGTAGCACACGCCTTTTGCCGATATCATCTCGGTCGTAACGCATTCGGCGCCGCATTCGGCGCACACGCGCCGGAAAGCGCGGTCGGTAACGCCCGCCATGGGCGCCAGGAATATTCCGTTTTTTATCTCTATATCTCTTATCTTCATCAGTTGAGCGTGTTCTTTCTCAGATTGTCCTGCCAAAGTTTTTCGGTAGCGGCCCTCAGTGCGGAATAATCTTCGCGTTCGAGCAGGCCGTTTTCCAGAATGACGTCAACGGCGGCGCGAGTCTGTTCGACAAGCGGCATATCCGCACCGTTCGCTACCTTGAACCGCAGCTCGCCGGACTGGCGTTCGCCGAAGAAATCGCCCGGGCCGCGCAGCTTCAGATCGGTGCGCGCTATCTCAAATCCGTCGTCGGTACGGCACATGGTCTCCAACCTTTCACGCGAGCGTTCGGAATCGGATCCGTAGATGAGTATGCAATAAGACTTCTGACTGCCGCGTCCTATACGTCCGCGCAGCTGGTGCAGCGTGGAAAGCCCGAATCTTTCGGCATTTTCGACGACCATCACCGTGGCGTTGGGAACGTCTACGCCCACCTCTATGACCGTGGTGGAAACGAGCAGGTCGAGCTCGTGCGTGCGGAAGCGTTCCATGACTTCGTCTTTTTCTTTCTGTTTCATCTTGCCGTGCAGAAGTCCGCACCTAAACGACGGCAGTTCCTTTTGTATGGATTCGAACCGCTCGGTCGCGGATTCCGCCTCGGTAAGCTCGCTTTCTTCCACAAGCGGACAGACGACGAATATCTGATGCCCTTTGCGTTTTTCGGAATCCAGAAACGAATATATCTCGGTGCGCGAAGCTGCGCTGACCGCGCGTGTGACTACCTTCTGCCTTCCGGGCGGGCGCTCGTCGAGTATGCTTATATCAAGGTCGCCGTACAGAATGAGCGAAAGCGTGCGCGGAATAGGCGTTGCGGACATCACCAGCGTATGCGGAGTTTTGCCGTCGGCGCCCTTGCCAACCAGAGCGGAACGCTGCATAACGCCGAAACGGTGCTGTTCGTCGGTGACTGCGAGCGCAAGGTTTTTGAATTCCACGCCGCCCTGTATAACGGCGTTCGTGCCGATTATAACGTCCGCGGTGCCGTCCGCTATTGCGGCGCGGGCGTTTTTCTTTTGTGCGGCGGTCATGCTGCCCGTGATGAGAAGCACGTTTATTCCGTATTGTGAAAGCATTTTTTCGAAAGTGGAAAAATGCTGCTTTGCAAGTATTTCGGTAGGAGCCATGACCGCGGACTGATATCCGTTCCTGGCGCAAAGGTACGCCGCCGCTACAGAAAGCACGGTCTTGCCGCTGCCGACGTCGCCCTGCACCAGACGCATCATGGGGACCGGGCGCTGCATATCCGCGAAAATGTCTTTTACCGCGCGCTGCTGAGCTCCGGTAAGCGGGAACGGCAGATTTTGGAAAAACGTCCGCACGCCGGTGCCTTTTTGCGAAAGCGCGTGCGCCGCGCGGTCGTCACGCCCGCTCCGCATACGTCTGAGCGCAAGCTGAAACACGGTCAGTTCTTCAAACGCCAGCGTGCGCGTCGCTTCGGCGATCTCTTTTTCGTCGCCCGGGGAATGCATAGCCCTTACCGCCGACGACTTGGGGATCAGCGCGAACTGCCGCATCAGTTCTTCGGGCAGCACGTCCTGTATTTCTTCAGCCAGCGGGAGCGCCTGCGATACCGCCTTTGCGACGAGCGTCTGCGTAAGCGTTCCGCTCAGCGGGTAAACGGGATAAATCCCTTTCATCCCCGGAATATACGGTTCAAGCACGGGATTTACGGTATCGCGGCCGTACTGCCCCATGTTTATCTTGCCGTAAACGCGGAACACCCTGCCGGGCGAAAGCGATTTTGCGATCCACTTTTGGTTGAAGAACGTCATGTAAAGCGTGCCGGTATCGTCGGAAGCAGACGCCCGAACGTAGTATTTGCCCGATTTGCCGCGCCCTTCGCGGGGAGCGGAATCGATACGCACCACGACGGACGCGGTCTCGCCGTCCGGAAGGTCGAAAAGCTTGCATATCTCGCCGCGGTTTTCGTATCTGCGCGGAAAGTATTCCAGCAGATCGCGCACGGTGAAAACGCCCGCCTTTTCAAACGCCTTGGCGCGCGTTTCGCCTATTCCGGAAATGTAGCGGATCGAAGAATCGAGTTGCATTTCAGCTCAGCTCCAGTTTTTTTACGTCGTGCGCGAGCGCAGAAAGCACAGTGCTTTCGCGTTCGTGGCAGGTCATGATGAATATTTGCGTGTTTTCGGAACACTTTGCGATCTCGCGCAGGATCTGCGCAAGGCGGACGTTATCGAGCCGCGAAAACACGTCGTCCAGCACGAGAAACGGCTTGGCACGCGCATAAAGCAGATCCACCAGCGCCAGACGCAGGCACACATACGCGGTGTCGCGCGCGCCGGCAGAAAGATAATCGGCGGATCTTTCGCCGCCGCAGGCGGGGACAGACATTGAAAGATCGTTAGAAATACTGATTTCGGAATACTTGCCGTCGGTCGCGGGCGAAAAATACCCGGATGCGATCTGCGCCAGCTTAGGCGAAACGGTCGAACGCATGAATTCGCGCGATTCGTCCAGCACCTCCAGCGCCAGACCCAGCGCGTTGAATTTGCGTTCCAGCGCCGAAAGCCGGTTCTTGACCGCTTCGCGCTTGCCGTAAAGCACCGCGGGCGAAGGCGAACGCGCCTCCAGCGAAGCACGCTGTTTTTCGAGCTCGAGCACCTGCGTGCGCAGCCCCGCAGCAGCGGAAGTATAAAAATCGGATTCGCGCAGGACGGCGGCGGATTCACGCGCGGGGACGGTCGCGCCGGCCGCAAGTTCTTTCAGCGCCTCGAGGTCAACGCCTGCGAGCTGTTCCGAAAGCTGCTTTCCAAGCGAGATCTTTTCCGCTTTTAGCTTGCCCGCTTCGACAGACAGTTCGAGCATCCTGCGCAGCACGTCGCCGTATTCGCCGTCCGCACCACTCATATAGCTCCTTATACGGTCGCCTATGGACCGTTTCAATACTTCAGAACGCCCGGCGCTTTCCGCGTATTCTGCTTCCAATTCGGTCACTTTTCTGCGCTGCTCTTCGGTACGGACTTCTATCAGCGGCTGAGATTCAAGCGCCTTTATAAGCTCCGCTTTGCCGCCGAAACCGTATTTTTCCGCCGCAGGCGGTTTTCCGAAAGCGAAGATCGCGAACAGCGCCGCAAAGAGCGCCGCTCCTCCGGCGCAGACGAAAACCGGCACGCCGAGGCCGGAAGCAAAGAACAGCGCGGCCGCACCGCCTATGCAGGCGATACACAGCGCCAGAAAAACGTAACCCAGCGCAGTCCGGCGTTTGAGCGCCGCCTTTATCACGGCGGGGTCGGCTCCGCCGAACGGATCGGAGGATTCGAGCGCGGAAAGCCGACTTTTTTCTGCTTTGACGGATCCGGAAAGCTCGGACGTGCGTTTTTCCGCGAGCACGAGTTCGGAATTATCGTTTATCAGCGAGCGGACGAGCTCGGTATCGGGTATGTTTTCGCCGCTGAACTGACTCACGCAGGATTCATAACGCGCCTGCGCGTCCTTATCGGCACGGGCGAGCGACAGCAACGATTCGAACTTTTGCTTTGCTTCGTATCTGCGCAGATTTTCTTTTTCTTTTTCCAGCTGCGAAAGCTTGTTTTCGTCGAATGCGAGTTTTTGCTTTTTTTCGCCGAGCGAAACGAGCACGTTATCGAGTTCGTCCTTGATGTTAACGGAAGACGCCAGCTTTTCGTCGAAAGACGCAAGCTCGCTTTCGAGCGTGGGAATCATCCCGCGCTTCTGGTTGTTCCTGAGAGAAGCGCGCAGCTCCTTGAGCCGCTTGACCGCGCGTTCGGTGTTTGTCTTTTCGTCGGCGGAAAAAATAATGTTCTGCACCTGTTCGGCGAGCGCGTCGTCGCCGTTTTTGCTTTGATAAAGCTGCCTGAAGAAGAGCACCTTTGAAAAAGTCTCTTCGCCCACGCCGAAAAATACCTCGCCGGGGACCAGCCCGGAAAACACGCTTTTGCGGGTGTAGGCGTCGTAAACGTCGAGCGTCTCTTTTGAAGCGGACTGATAACGTTCTATACGGAACCTGCCTTCCGGCGTGGAAAGCGTGATCCCGCCGCCGGCGCGCGCTCCGTCCCACGGCATATAGAGCGACTTTTCGTTTTCGGCGAGCGATTGCTTACGCTGTCCGCCGAATCCGTAGAATATGAATTTTATAAAAGCGGCGAGCGTGGATTTTCCCGATTCGTTCGGCGCGGTAAGTACGTTCAGGCCGGCGCCCGGCGCAAGCGATACATTCTTGAGCCCGCCGAAAGCGGAAACGTCTATACGCTCTATCATAATTCTGTCATTCGTCGTCATGATCCGCCTCCGTATCTGCTATATCGCGGTCGAAAAGCGCCGCTATCCCGTATTTAAGCGCCGCAAGCAAAGTCGCGTGCTCTTCGCTTTCGGGGGCGGCTTTGGATATGCGGTCGAGCATTTTCCCGTAGAACACGCCCTTGAGCGTGGTATCCTTTTCAAGAGAAGTAAAATCTATTTCCGGCACGGTATGGTCATTGAGCTCCATTTTACAGGGGTATTCGTACCCTCTGCCTATTTCGGCGGCGCGGATGATATACGGTTCGGGGACCGTACCGATCATATTGACGCGGAGTATGGTGTCGTTGCCGAACGGGCGCACTTTGGAACGTATTATATCTATTGCCGCCTGCTTTGTGGGCGCGCCGCTTATATCTACCGAAACGGTCTCGTAGCGGCGTTTGGAAAAGCGGCAGAATTTAAGATCGCATTCGCCTTTCCCCACAGTACCGACGAGCGCGCCGTGGTAACCCGGCTCGTCGAAGCTGCGGCCTTCCAGACAGCCCGGATACGCATAAAACGTGCCGCCTTCCTTTAGCACGCCGCTCGGCGCGTGGATATGCCCCAGCGCTATGTAATCGAACCCGCTTGCGGCGATCTCGCTTTTTGTCACCGGCCCGTATTTGGAAAGCGGAGAAGCGGTGTCTCCGTGGCAGACGAGTACGTTTATCATA
>CACYCI010000042.1 GCA_902772845.1 uncultured Ruminococcus sp. | reverse complement strand
TACCCCCTCTTCCTCGCAGCGTTTGTGGGGGTATTCCAAGCGAACATTCAGTTGAAAAACGGCGGATTTTGTGTTATTATCATATATAAGAACGGCAAAGAAGCAAAAATATTTACCGTGACCCAACCTTTTTGCGCTTTTTAGTATCTTATGGGTGAAAGGCGACAAAAGAACAAACAAGTCAAAGAAAGGAAAAAGGATGAAAAACGTTTCCGCAATGAACGACGCAACGCTCGTTGAACTTACTCTTATAGGGAACGATTCGGCTTATGAAGAGCTTGTGAAACGACATGAAAAAGCGGTCAAAGGCACCGCGTACAAAGTCACCGGAAATGCGTTTTCCGCCGAGGACGCTTCGCAGGACGCCTTTGTTTCGGCGTGGATGAATCTTTCTGCGCTGCGCGATCCTTCGCGGTTCAGACCGTGGGTATGTTCCATAGCGAAAAACTGCGCAAGGAGAGTTGTGGAAAACTATCACGCCGCCATCCCCGATATCAGTCTTTCTTTACTTGAAGACGCCGGTCCCGAAAGTATCGATCGCGTCGCTTTTGAAAACGAGCAGAGCGCGTATTCCGATCTTCACGAAGCCGTCGAAGCGCTGGGCGGCAAGATCAGGGAGACCGTAAAGCTCCATTATTTCGAAGGTTTGTCTGTCGCCGAAATAGCCGCAAAACTGTCTCTTCCGGAAGGGTCCGTTAAATGGCGGCTGAGCGAAGGGAGAAAACGACTTAGAAAGGGTTACGGTATTATGGAAAAAGAATACGACGAAAACGAGAAAATGGTGCGCAAAGTTATGCGCCAGATCGAACGTCTCAAACTGTGGCGGCTCAAAAACGATCGCTCCGGCTTTGAAGAGGAATTCAAAGAAGTCCTCGCAAGCGCGGAAGCGCTTGAGGATTCAAAAGAAAAGAGCCGCGCGCTTTCGGACGTGCTGATGATGGGATATTGGTGGATCCCGGGAACCAGAAACGACGAAACGCTGGCAAGAATAAAGAAACACGCCGAAGAAAGCCGCAACGACGACGTTATGATGGAAGTACTCGGTGGTGAAGCCGAGAATAAGAGCCCGCAAGAGATCATAGATCTTATAAAAGAAAAACAGATCCCCTACGTACAGGGATTGGGGATGAAGAAAACGCTGGGATATCTGCATTTTTGGCTGGGCGTCAGGCTGTGCGACGTTGGACGTTATGAAGAGGGTATCGAAAGCTATAAAGCGGTGCTATCCATGCTTGGACCGACTGACGTTTATTACGCCAACGCTATCGCTGCAATACGTATAGAAGAAAAAGTGCGCGAAAAAGGGCTGGGCAGAAACGATGATTCTCTGGCGTTCAGCGCGTGCGGAGACGAATACCGCAGCATAGACGGAAAGCTCTGGTTCTGGCAGGAGCCGGGCTACAGCCGCGGCAGCCTGTGGTCTGCGAGCGAGCCGGGAGTATACTTTGCAAGTCTGTGCGATAGCCTTATTATCGAACCCGAAATGAAGGCGGGCGACGTCAAGACCGCGTCAGACGGCATAACAAAGCTCGTTTGCAAAAGCACAAACGCTGCCGTATCCACTCCTGCCGGAGTTTTTGAAAACTGCAGCGTCTTTGCCGTCAGCGAGAACGAAAAGTTTTTCGAAACGGCGTTTTGTCCGGGCGTGGGTATGGTATATCAAAAGATCACGAACACCATCGTGAACGAGCATTTCCTTAAGAAATATCATATAGAAGGCGGTTCGGGCCTGCTGCCGCTCGCCGCGGGCAACCGTTGGGAATACATCGCAAAAAATGCGTTCATAGCGGGAGAATTCGAAAATATATTGGAAATCACAGGTGCAGAGGACGGCAAGGCGGTCGCCGCTGCGTACGGATTCTCGCATCGCACCGGTTACGATGAGACTGCGTGGGCGGGCAATATGCTTAACGCGCGTCAGAATTACGCCGTGTGCGAAAACGGAAAAGAACGTCTTGTAGATATGAGGGAATGCTTTGCAAAGGCGTTGCCGCTCGCAAAGACCAAACGCGAAAAGACGCATACCCGTATAGCCGCCGGCGTTATGGAACGCATATTGAATACCGATCCCGAGTTCAATCCCGAATACGCCGAATGCGGACGCTGGAATTTCTTCCAAAGACATTTCGCCCGGCGCGAAGACGGCAGGACTGTGATCTGCGAAGATGAACGTATGTTTTCATTTGAATGGAAAAATATGGGCGGCAATATGGGCGAAAACGGCGTGGGGAAACGGCTGCTTTATAATATGCTGTACGGTATCGTTCAGGACGCTGCGGACTGTATGTGGTCGGATAAATGGACGCCCGGATACACGGAAAAACGTGATGTCGCGATTTATAACAACGTCTGCAAGCTCGAGCTCACGGTGCTCGGCGAAGAGCGCGTGGAGACTCCCGCGGGGACTTTTGAAAACTGCCGGCATGTCGTTATGGAGCTGAGCAATTTACCCGCCGGATTGAGTTATCGCTCGGGACGTATGGAATGCTGGTACGCTCCGGGCGTGGGGATCGTAATGTTCAGCCGTCCTTTGAACAACGGCGGTACCGATAACGTGAGCAACGTCTGGTATCTTACGGCGTACGAAGGCACGGGAGACGGATATTTCCCGATCAAAGACGGTCTCTTCCGCCGGTACGAACCAGAATACACCGAAGGCTGGAACGGCAGAGTGGAATATACTTATGTCGAAGACGAAAACGGCGTAGTCATATTCTTTGACCAGCTGGGAACGCAGGACCGCGCCTCGTATGAAGCGGGGCTGAAAACTGAATAAGCAAACGAAAAAGTGCCGGAACCCGTAATGGGTCCGGCACTTTTTTTCCGATAACAGTTTATTTCGGCTTTTTCATCGTGAGCGAGATGCGGCCCTTTTGGGTATCCACGGCGAGCACCCAGACGGTGACTATATCGCCGACCTTGAGCACCTCTGAAGGATGCCTTATGAAACGGTCCGAGATCTGCGTCACGTGAACGAGTCCGTCCTGGTGGACGCCTATATCCACGAACGCACCGAAATCTATTACGTTCCTTACGGTGCCCTTCATTTCCATGCCGGGCTTCAGGTCTTCAATGCCCATGACGTCGGTGCGGAGCATGGGAGGCGGCAGCTCGTCGCGCGGGTCGCGCGCGGGGCGTTCGAGCTCTTTTACAATATCTATAAGCGTGGGCTCGCCTATGCCAAGCTCACTTGCGAGCGCCGAAGTGCCGTCGGTGGAAACGCGTTCCGAAAGTCCGCTTATCCTGCCGTGAGCCACGTCGTCGTCGGTATAGGAATAATGCTTCAGCAGCGCTTCTGCGGCGGAATAGCTTTCGGGATGTACCGCGGTGCGGTCGAGCACGTTCCTGCCGTCCGGCACGCGTAAGAACCCGGCGCACTGCTCGAACGCCTTGGGCCCCAGCTTAGGCACCTTTTTTAGCTGCGCGCGGGAAATGAATTTGCCGTTTTCTTCGCGATACGTCACTATATTCTTGGCGATGGCGCTGTTTATTCCGGCGATCCGCGCAAGCAGCGGCGCGGAAGCGGTATTCAGGTCAGCGCCGACCGAGTTGACGCAGTCTTCCACCACGCCGTCGAGCGCCTCGCTCAGCTGCTTTTCGGGCATATCGTGCTGATATTGCCCCACGCCTATGGCTTTGGGATCTATTTTTACCAGCTCTGCAAGCGGATCCTGCAGTCTGCGGGCGATCGAGACCGCCGAACGCTGTGTTACGTCAAAATCGGGGAATTCCTGCTGAGCCAGCTTGGAAGCCGAATAAACGCTGGCTCCCGCCTCGCTTACCACCATGTAAGAAACTCCCTTTGCGTTCATTTCTTTGAGCAGCTCGGCGGTGAACGTTTCGGTCTCGTGCGAGGCGGTGCCGTTGCCTATGGCAATGCAGGTCACGCCGTATTTCTGAATGAAAGTCTTTATTTTTGACTTGGCTTCCGCTATTCTGTTGTGCGGCGGCACGGGGTAGATGACTCCGGTATCAAGCACTTTTCCGGTACCGTCTACTACTGCGACCTTGCACCCGGTGCGGTAGCCCGGGTCTAGTCCAATGGTCACCGCGTTGCGGACGGGCGGCTGCATTAGCAGGTGTCGCGTGTTTTCGGCGAACACCTTTATTGCATCGGTGCTGGCTTTATCGGTCAGCTCGTTGCGTATATCGCGCTCTATGGAGGGGAATATCAGGCGGTCGTAAGCGTCGTCTGCGGCGCTCAGCACCAGCCGGCCCGTTTCGCCGTTGTTCTTAACGTGGATCGAAGCGAGTATGCGCATAGCCATGTTGCGGTCGAATTCCACGGATATTTTAAGGAATTCCTCTTTTTCGCCGCGGTTCATCGCAAGCACGCGGTGCCCGGGGACTTTGTTCAGCTTTTCGACCTTGTCGGCGTACATACCGTAAACGCCCAGATCGTCTTTGGCGCCCTGCGAGCGGATAGATCCGTTCTGCATACATACGTAGCGGATCCTCTTTCTGCCTTCTGCGTCGTCGGATATATTTTCGGCGATTATGTCGAGCGCGCCCTGCAGCGCGTCTTCGGCAGACGCCACGCCCTTTTCGGCGTTTACGTATTCCGCCGCTTTTTCCAATATGCCGGTCGTCTTTTCATCCTGCTCGTAAATGAGTTCCGCCAGCGGTTCCAGACCTTTTTCCCTGGCTATGGAAGCGCGTGTGCGGCGTTTGGGACGGAACGGGCGGTAGATGTCTTCTATTTCGGTCAGAGTCTCCGCGGCGTCGAGCGCGGCGGCTATTTCGTCTGTCATTTTCTCCTGCTCAGTGATCGAAGCGCGCACTTTTTCGCGCTGTTCATCGAGCGAACGCAGATAAGCCAGGCGCTCGCTGAGATTCCTCAGCACCTCGTCGTCGAGCGACCCGGTGACCTCCTTGCGGTAGCGGGCGATGAAGGGGACGGTGTTCCCTTCGTCCAAAAGCTTGACAGCCGCTTCGGTCTGCGATTGCCTTATGTGCAGTTCGGATGTGAGCTTTGCAATTATATCCATAGTGATTCTCCGTTATTTTTTCTTTTTCTTTTTGAATATAAGAACGCACGCCGCGCAAACGGCGGCTGCGGCAGCTGCGATGCCTGCTATCAGCCCGGCGCTGCTTTTGCCTTTTTCTTCGGGCTTGCTGCCCGGCTCGCTCTGCTCCGGCGCGCTTTCGGGTGCGCTTTCGGGCTCGACCGGTGCTTCAGAGCTTTTCACGGCGGGATGATTATATGCGTAAACGAGCGCTTCGAGCTCGTCGCACAGCGACCTGAGATGCGTGGCGAATACGCGCCCGCTTTGCAGATACCGCCGTATGGCGCGCACTTTAAGATTGATCTCGGCGCCTTCGCACTGCTCGGCGGCGTCGAGCACGGTTTGATAGTCGAAAGCGGTCTTGTAAACTTCGAATTCGCGTATCCCGCCGCTGTAATACGTGTTGTAAAGCGGCTGATACCATCGCTTGAGCTGGACGTATTTTACATATCGCGCTCTTATCGGATCAAAAACGACCGTCTCGGTCACGGGCTTGCCTTCTTCTTTGCCGCTCGCTTCGGAGACATTATAGTATTTCTCGCCGTCTTCCGAAACGTATAGCTCGAACGCCTGCACCGATTCCTGGTAATGAATGACTATTTTTGATATTTCGTACACTTCGCCCAGATCCAGCACCATCCACTGTTCGTCTTTGCTGCGGTCGAACGAAAGGCGCGTATTCAGGTCGCCGTCGACAGCCATCGGCTCGTTAAGTCGGCCGTCGTTGACTTCGAGACCGCTTACGATAACTTTTTTACCAAGCGCTATGTTGCTTTCGTAAAGCAGGTCGTTCAGCGACCGGCCGTCCGGCGACAAGGTCAGGTTTTCGACCTTGCAGTCGGCGCCGCCTATGGTCTCCAACGGGAAAACGAACGACGAACTGTACGCAGCGGGTCTTCCGGTGGAAGCAACGACGGGTTCGGATACCCATTTGCCGTCGATTATTATTATTGTCGAGGTCCTGTCGCCGTATATACGCAGATTCATCTTTTCGCCGAGCGTAAGCCCGCGGTCGAATATATAGGTGTAATTGCCGCGTTCAAAGCTCAGCTTTCCTGCGGCGTTCAAAAACAGCTTGCCGTCCCTGCCTTCGGCTATGACCGCGCCCTTTTTTGTGACCGTCACGTCGGCTGAAACGCAGTAAGGCCACCCGTACGAGACCGCTTTGCCTTCTTTTATCGCTTCGGTCACGTCGGCGTCAGCCGCGTATTTCCGGCGGGCGGGGTCGGAACCGCCTGCGCGGACGGAAAGCGCGTTGAACCGCCTGATGAAGTCTTCAGCGCTTATCGAGGCGGTCTTGCTGCCTGTCCACGTTTTTTCCGCCACCAGGCAGATCTGATAACGCAAACGGTCGAATATCTCGAACATCGAAAAGCCGTTTTCGGGTTTGCATAAGTCGTTCCACAAGCAAAAGCACGCGCCAAGGAGCTGCTTGTCGTTTTCGGGAACTTTTTTGCCGTTGTATATGCCAAGCACGTTCACGAACCATTTGGAATAGAGCGTTTTCAGGTCGAAATAGTCGGCAAATCCGTTACCGCCGGGAACGCAGTAGAGTATAGGGCCGCAGGTGTTGATAACGTCGTAGCCCATGTCCCACAGCACCTTGTGGTCCGAAAGCTCCACCGCCCAGTAATTGCACTGCGAATCGCCCGATACCGGCGTTTTTCCGTTGAAACCCTGACCGCCGAACGATCCCCAGAACCGCGTGGTATACCCGCGCGACCTGATGTGATGCATAAGCGCGTCCGTGTAGGCGCGCATTTCCTCGTTGTGGCCTTCCGGGTATTCGTCTGTGCCGAAATGCACGGTATCTCCAACGAATACGGGCTCATCGCCGGTCAGGTATTCGTCCCACAGATCGCATACGAATTTTAGCGTTTCGGGCTTGCTTATGTCAAGATGCCGGTCGTCGAACATAAGATCCGGCACCGCGGCGGCAAAGCATTTTGAATGTGCGGGCGTGTCGATCTCCGTGACAACATTCACGCCGTATTCGCGCATTCGCAACTGATAATCCCGGTAGTCCTTTTTGCTGTAATGATTCTTGGCCGTAAGCCCCGGGACGTCGCTTTCAAGGCGGAAATAGCCGTTGCCGTCGGCGGAGTTGTCGTTTATGTGAAGATGGATCTCGTTGAGCTTGAACCAGGCGTAGTATTTGGTAATGTCTTCTACGTATTCAAGCGGTATCCAGGTGCGCGCCACGTCGATCATGCCGGAACGTATACGGTACTGCGGGACGTCGCGCACCGAACCGCACGGCATACTGCCGTCGTTATAGCACGACTGTATCAGCGTTATCACGCCGTAGAGCAGCGATATTTCGGTCCTGCCGCTGACTGTCACGCGCGTTTCGGATATTTCCATGGCGTATCCCTCGCCGCCGAGCGTTTCGTCGGACGAAAGCTCAAGTACGATATCGCCGTCGCGCGGGCCGCCGGAAGCGAAGTCCACGTTCACAAAAAGCATATCGTCAAAATAGCCGCGTATAATATCTTTTTTTGCGTCGGAAAGCGCGGCGCCTTCCGCAAGCAATATGCGCGCGCCGTCTTTTACGGTAAAGCTGCCCGTGCCTCCTACCCATCCGGTAACTGCGGGCAATACGTTGGGCGCGGCGTTTTCGCTTTTTGCCGTCGCCGGTACGGCGGGTATCACAGCTGCAAACAGCAGCGATGACGCCAGTAAGAACGCTATGCGTTTTTTCATTCGGCTTCGCTCCTTGTTATTTGCTTTATTATGCATATTATATCATATACGCCGTGCTTTTGCAAGTTTTTATGAATATCCGGGCGCGTTTTTTTGCTTATTATATCTTGATTTATGTCTGCGGGGATGATATAATAGCAAAAATGATATCAAGGGGAGGAGTCCCGCAAAATGAAAGAAATAGGCAAATCGCATAAGCTCGATAACGTCTGCTACGATATCCGCGGTCCCGTTATGGACGAAGCCATACGCATGGAATCCAACGGCATAGATATTCTTAAGCTGAATATCGGCAACCCCGCGCCGTTCGGGTTCAAGGCGCCGGATGAAGTCATAGTGGACTTTATATACAATCTCCGCGCTTCGGAAGGGTATTCAAATTCCAAAGGGCTGTTTTCCGCGCGCAAAGCCATAATGCAGTACTGCCAGCTGAAAGGTATCCCCAACGTCACGGTCGAGGATATCTATACGGGCAACGGCGAAAGTGAACTCATCACAATGTCCATGCAGGGGCTTTTGGATGACGGCGACGAGATACTGATCCCTATGCCGGACTATCCGCTCTGGACTGCTTCCGTGGTGTTGGCGGGCGGCAAAGCCGTGCATTACCGCTGCGATGAAGAAAACCACTGGTTCCCGGACATAGAAGACATCCGCCGCAAGGTGACTCCGCGCACCAAAGGCATAGTCGTCATAAATCCCAACAACCCCACCGGCGTGGTCTATTCAAAAGAGATCCTGCTCAAGATCGTGGAGATCGCGCGCGAAAACGGGCTCATTCTCTTTGCCGACGAGATCTACGACCGCCTGGTCATGGATAATATAGAATTCACGCCGCTCGCGTCGCTGGCGCCGGATCTTTTCACCGTCTGCTTCAACGGGCTTTCCAAATCCCACCGTATGGCGGGGTTCCGTTCGGGCTGGATGTGCCTTGCCGGCGACAAGACCTATGTGCGCGGGTATATAGAAGGCCTTAACCTGCTTGCCGCCATGCGCCTTTGCTCCAACGTCCCGGCGCAGAGCGTGATCCAGACCGCCATAGGCGGTTATCAGTCCAGCGACGAAATGATCAAGCCGGGCGGACGCCTTTTCGAACAGCGTGAATTCATAGTAAAAGCGCTCAATTCGATTCCCGGCGTTTCCGCCGTCAAGCCCGACGCTGCGTTTTACGTGTTCCCCAAATTCGATACCGAAATGTACGGCATCACCGACGACCAGAAATTCGTGTTCGACCTCTTGCGCGAACAGAAGATGCTCGTCACCGCCGGCACCGGCTTTAACTGGGATAAGCCGGATCACCTGCGCATAGTGTATCTTGCGCGTATGGAAACGCTCGAAGACGCCGTTTCACGGCTCGAAGCTTTCCTTAAAGAAAGAAGACGGTAAAATAACAAGCGGGGCGGTCTTCCGCCCTGCTTTGTCAAAAAGGAAACGATATGGCAGAAAAAAACAACGGCCGTGTAAGCGGCGTACTTATGCACGTTTCGTCGCTCTGGGGCGAATACTCCTGCGGCTCGTTCGGCAAAAGCGCATACGAATTCATGGATTTTTTGGCTGAGTGCGGGTTTTCGTGCTGGCAAACGTTGCCTTTTTGCCTTCCGGACGAGCACGGCTCTCCTTACAGCTCGTATTCCGCTTTCAGCGTCAACCCCGCTTTTATAGATCTCGAAACGCTCGCTACGCGCGGGCTGCTGAACGCCGAAGAGCTCGCTTCCGCGCGGCAGCGGACGCCGTTCAGGTGCGAATTCGACCGCCTTTCCGGTGAACGCATGGAATTGCTTTCACGCGCGGCAGAACGGTTCAAAGACGCGGACTGTGTCAGGGATTTCATAGCGCTTCACCCGCATACCGGCTCGTTTTGCCGCTTTATGGCGCTGCGCAAAGCAAACGGATACCTGCCGCACCGCCGTTGGACCTGTTCCGTTCCCGACAGCGGCGAGCTTAGGACCTGGGAATTTATTTGCTATGAATTTTTCCGCGAGTGGGCGGAAGTGCGCAATTACGCGCATTCAAAGGGCATAAGCATTATAGGCGATATACCGGTCTACGTTTCGCTCGAAAGCTCTGACGTTTGGGAGGATCCGAAGCAGTTCCTGCTCGACGAAAACGGCGACCCTCACGGAGTCGCCGGCGTCCCGCCGGATTATTTCTGCGCCGACGGGCAGCTGTGGGGCAATCCGCTTTATGATTGGGACCGTATGCGTAAAGACGGGTTCGCGTGGTGGCGCGACAGAATAGCGTTCATGTGCGAACTGTTCGATAAGGTGCGCATAGACCATTTCCGCGGTTTGGAATCATTTTATTCTATTCCTTTCGGCGCTCCCGATGCGCGCAACGGAAAATGGGTCAAAGGGCCCGGTATGGAGCTTGTCAAAGCGCTGCGTTCAGTCTGCGGCGAAGGTCGGCTCATAGCGGAAGACCTTGGCGTTATAGATAAAAAAGTGGAAAAGCTTGTGCGCGAAAGCGGGTTCCCCGGAATGCGCGTCATGCAGTTCGGCTTCGACGGCAAGGCGGACAATCCGCATCTGCCGCACAATTATATCAAAAATTGCGTCGCCTACACCGGCACGCACGATAACAATACGCTGCTCGGCTTTATGTGGGAGCTCGACCCCGCCTCCCGCCGCGCAGTGCTGGAATACTGCGGCTACGGGGATGAAAACTGGGATACTCCCGCCGCTTATCACGCCGTGATACGCACGCTTATTTCCAGCGTCGCCGATACGGTCATCATCCCTCTGCAGGATCTGCTCCGTTTCGGTTCGGATACGCGTATGAACACCCCCGGCGAAGCAGAAGGGAACTGGAGCTGGCGTGTCCTGCGCGAACAGCTTTCCGCCGCCGACAAGGCGCGGCTTGCCGAATACAACCGCATCTACGGCCGCGGCGCGCCGGAACAAAAAAACAAAGAGGCGACCGGCGCCTCTTTGTAAAACAAAAAGAGCCGTCTGCCTCTCTGAATTTGCCGCAAGGGCCTTACGTTCCGCGCTTCGGTCCCGCATCGCTCACGGTTCTTTCCGTAAAAGCGCGCCATCCAAAGCGCTGCGTTTTTTCCAAAACACTTTCCGCCGCGAATTCCGCGTCCGGCGCTGCGTGCGCCGCACTGCGCGATCGCGCCCGTAACCGGCTGCCGCGCATATCGACGCGGTCGGCGGTATCCCGGCGCGCCATGGCGCCGTCCTTTACACGTCTCATCTGCAAGATCCCTTTCGACACGCTTATTGTGCGCATTTTTCAACGATCGTATACGAGGTGAAAAAATGGTATATATTGGAATAGATTTCGGCGACAAACGTGTGGGCGTCGCCCGCAGCGACGGCGTGCTCGCCACGGCGGTGTGCACCGTCAAAGTGAACGGGCTCGCAGACGCCGTAAAAAAGTGCTCCGAAAAAATAAAAGAGCTCGGCGGCGAAACTGTAGTGATCGGTCTGCCGAAAAATATGGATTCCACCGAGGGCTTCCGCGCCGAACGTACCCGCCGTTTCGGGGCGGCGCTCGCCGAAAGTACGGGGATCGAGCCGTCTTATTTTGACGAGCGGCTCACTACCGTGCGTGCCTACTCTTTTATGAACGACGCCGATCTGGCGCCGGGGCGCAAAAAAGGTATGGTCGATGCGCTTTCGGCTGAGATCATTCTGCAGGACTACCTCGATTCGCTCAAAAACGCGCAGAAGTGAATCAAGCAATAATAGACATTTAAAAAACGTTGCCCGGAGTTAGGAGCTCCGGGCAACTGATTTTATTCTGTATCTTCCGCCACGCTCACCCGTGCGACGTACTCTTCGCAGATACGCCAGTATGTCATAAGAAATACCGCCGCGAAAGATACCGAAAGCAATATGCGCGGCAGAAGCAGCCACGGGTACAGAGTGGGCAGACCGAACGCCGCCACACCGAGCAGAACGTATGCGGTGTATAACGCTTCGGCGTATGACAGCGGCTTCAGCGGCGTTTTCAGGCAGCCGAAAGCGGCGTGGAGCGTTTCGAGCGCCGAACGCGCCCGCCGCACGAACAAGACTGCGCATACGGCGAACACCGCGTAAACGCCGGAAGTCACCGCACAGTTCATGATCGGCGCGTCGCCAAGGCGGCTCACACCGGTCGTGCCTAATATCTTATAGCAAACGTCAAAAGCAAGCGCGGATACCGCGGCGCAGACCGCGTACGGCAGTATGCGTTTTTCAAGACCGCGCTTTGCGCGGAAGAACGCGTAAGTCAGTATTATCACGCCCAGCAGATCCGGCAGCGCGGGTATGCGGTCGAACCGTATATCCAACGCGAACGTCACCGTTCCGATCGCGGCGAGCACAAACGACAAGCTCAGCTTTTTATCGGTGTTTTCCGGCTTGCTGCCGGTGACGTATCTGACCGCTTCGGCGGATGACGATATGAACTTTTTATCGTTGCGCACGGCGCTGAAATAGCGGCAGATCTCTATATACCACCACACGCCGATAATGACCGTTATAAGCATAAAGAGCGCGGTCGCATAGGGCTTGTAGCTCGCAAGGTCGTTGTAAAGAGGAATGTCGTCCACGTCGATAAGGTCCGAAAACAGTACCTTTTGTACCAGGAGCACCGCCGCTTCCGGTATTACGCCGAGCACTACCTTTACTATAAAGAAGAGCAGGGTAAGGAATTTTGCATTGTTCAGACGGCTCAGCGCTTCAAAGCCGTCGTAGCGTTCAAGCAGATATTCCGTTCCGCCGAAAAGATCGTTTGCAAAGCGTATCGCCAGCAATATTTCCGCCACTCCGAAACTGAACGTCAAAAGCAGACGCATACTGTCGTCCGAGCCGAGCGAAAGCACGAACGCCGCGGCGCGCGCCAGCGAAAGCGCCGCCAGCCACAGTCCGCTCTTCATTGCGGATTCCATGCGGAATTCCAGCTTTGCAAGGTCGCTTATCGCGTAGCAGATCAGCGCGTAGCCGATAAGATCCGGCAATACGTCGAACATGGCAAAATAGGGGTTGATCAGGAAAAACAACCCCGCAAAAAGCAGCGGCGTGCGTATTCTTGTTTTCGGTGCGGAAGTGTTCATCGATGTCAGTCCTTTTCGCGCTTGCGGCGCTTCTGTTCCTCTTTTTCGGCTATCTTGCGAAAGGCGGCTTCGTCTTTTTCCATCTGCGAAACGGTCGTTATCCTGGCGTAGCAGCCATAGAGGAACCACAGGTTGGTGAATCCTATTATGTATTTCATTATCACGGTGACGTTGCCTATGACCTGCGCGATTTGCGAACCTGTCGCGCCGTTTTTCACAATAAAAGCCGACGCCGCGCAGGCAACGTAATAAAGTTCGGTGAAAGCCAGCCACGAAAGCGCGTGCATGGCTGTTTTCATGTCGCCGCCTTCAAGCGCGATATCGCGCACGGAAAGCAGATACACCAAATGTATGCAGGCGCCGAGCACGATATACGCCAGGTGGAGCGCAAAGTAAACTTCGCCGGTACGGTCGAGCGCTATCACTTTTGCCAGATCCAGCAGCTCGCACCCGGAATACAGCGCGCAGAGCACGCACAGCGCGGAAGCAAAGAAGAAACTGCGCCTGACCTTGCCGAGCTTGAAAAAGCCCCACGCCAAAAGCGGCCAGCCGATAACGCCGACGTAAAAGGAATCGAATATAATAAGCAGATACCCGAGCACGCAAAGACCGAATCCCATAAATCAGCCGTTACCTTTCATATCTTTTGCCATGCAGCATTTTTTGTATTTGAGCCCGCTCCCGCAAGGGCAGGGGTCGTTGGGACCCACTTTTTTGCGTTTTACCGCCGTGACGGTGACTTTTTTGTCGCCTCCGCCGGCGTTCATATTGTTGGCGGCGGTAAGCACCTGCTTGCGCTCGATTGTGCGCCTGGGAGCGACCGTGAGCAGCATACGCACTGTGTCGGTGCGGATGTCGTGGATCATGTCGTCGAACATCTGCGAGCCGAATATCTTGAATTCTTTCACCGGGTCGCGCTGCGCGTAAGCGTTCAGTCCCACGCCGGTCTCAAGATCGTCCATGGCGTCTATATGGTCCATCCACTTGCGGTCTACGTTTTCAAGCAGAACTATGCGTTCTATCTCGCGAAAACGTTCCGGCGTGAACAGCTCCTCCTGGGCGGCGTATCGCTTTTCCGCGCGGGCAACGAGCATTTCGCGTATCGAGGCCGCGGTGAGCGAATCCATGTCGCCGGGTGTGTATACAAAATCGTCCTTGCCGCAGAGTATGCCCAAAAAATGCGCGCGCAGACCGTCGAAATTCCATTCGTCGGGGATATCGGAAGCGCAGAATTCCGCAATAGCGTCGTCGATATATCCTTCCACCATTTTCCATATCATCGGCTTAAGGTCCTTGCCGTCGAGCACGTCGCGGCGCTGCGCGTAAATAAGCTCGCGCTGCTGGTTCATGACGTCGTCGTATTCTATAACGCGCTTGCGGCGTTCAAAGTTCATTCCTTCAAGCCGCTTTTGCGCGGATTCTATTGAATTCGAAAGCAGCTTGGCGTTAATGGGCTGGTCTTCCGGAAGCCCCAGCGCCGAAACTATCCCAAGCATTTTGTCGGATCCGAACAGACGCATAAGGTCGTCTTCCATCGAAAGATAGAACCTGCTTTCGCCCGGGTCTCCCTGGCGTCCGGAACGGCCGCGGAGCTGGTTGTCTATACGGCGGCTTTCGTGGCGTTCGGTGCCGAGTATGAACAGACCTCCGGCGGCGCGGACCTTGTCCGCCTCGGGCGCTATTTCGCGCTCGAACTGCTTTTCAAGTTCGCGGAAACGGCGGCGGTAGCCGAGTATCTCTTCGTTTTCGGTGTGCGAATAGCCTGTCGCTTCATTTATCTGCCATTCTTCGTAGCCCTCGTCGCGCATGGCGGTCTTCGCCATGAATTCGGCGTTGCCGCCGAGCTTTATGTCGGTTCCGCGGCCCGCCATATTAGTGGAAATGGTGACGGCGCCCGGTTTGCCTGCCTGGGCGATTATTTCGGCTTCTTTTTCGTGGTATTTGGCGTTCAGCACGTTGTGCTTTATGCCTTCTTTTTTGAGCATGGCGGAAACCGTTTCGGATTTTTCCACCGACGCGGTGCCTACCAGCACAGGCTGCCCCTTTTCGTGGCATTCTTTTATCTGCGCTATAATAGCGCGGTACTTGCCGTTTATGCTCTTGAACACAACGTCGTTGTAGTCCTTGCGGATCATTGGCCGGTTAGTCGGTATCTCAACGACGTCGAGGTTGTATATCTCGCGGAACTCGTTTTCTTCGGTGAGCGCGGTGCCCGTCATGCCGGAAAGCTTTTTGTAAAGGCGGAAATAGTTCTGGAAAGTGATGGTCGCCTGCGTCTTGTTTTCGCGCTCGACCTTCACACCCTCTTTGGCTTCTATCGCCTGATGCAGTCCGTTGGAATAACGTCTGCCATACATAATGCGGCCGGTGAAGGAATCGACAATGAGCACCTGCCCGTCTTTGACTATATAGTCTACGTCTTTCTTCATAACGCCGTGCGCACGGATCGCGTTGTTTATGTAGTGCATGTATTCCTGGTTCTCGGCGTCGCCCAGGTTTTCCAGACCAAAATATTTTTCGGCTTTGGCTATGCCGGATTTCGCAAGCACGGCGGTGTGCGCCTTTTCGTCCACCACGTAATCGGCGCCGTATTCGTCGGCGCCCTGTTTTTCGTCTATCTCTTTTATGCGGAAGCACGACATCCTGCGCACCAGCTCGTCGGTCTTTTCGTAAAGCGGGTCGGATTCGGTGCCGGCGCCGGAAATGATGAGCGGCGTGCGCGCTTCGTCTATGAGTATGGAGTCCACTTCGTCCACAATGGCAAACACGTGGCCGCGCTGTACGACACGCTCTTTATAGATCGCCATATTGTCGCGCAGATAGTCGAACCCCATTTCGTTGTTGGTGCCGTAGGTGATATCGGCGGCATAGGCGGCTTTGCGTTCTTCGGTCTTCATGCCGTTGATTATAAGTCCGACCGAAAGCCCCAGAAAGTTGTAAAGCTTGCCCATCCATTCGCTGTCGCGCTTGGCAAGGTAGTCATTTACCGTGACTATATGCACGCCGCTGCCGTCGAGCGCGTTGAGGTACGCGGGCAGCGTGGCGACCTGGGTCTTGCCTTCGCCGGTCTTCATTTCGGCTATGCGCCCCTGATGTATCACTATACCGCCTATGAGCTGGACGCGGTAGTGGCGTGTGCCGAGCACGCGGTCGGCGGTCTCCCGCACTACGGCGAACGCGTCCGGAAGGATGTCGTCCTTGGTCTCGCCCGCTTTCAGCCGTCCGCGCAGGATATCCGTCTGAGCGCGCAGCTCGTTGTCGGACATGGCCTTGTATTTATCTGCAAGAGCTTCGATCTGATCCGCGATCGGCTCTATTTTCTTGATCTGTCTTTCGCTGTATGTGCCGAAAACTTTTGATATAAGTGACATTTCCAAACCGCCTTTTGCTGTTATTGCAGTCGCGGCAGCGCCGCACTGTCCCTATTTTCCTATATCATACCATATAAAAAGCAAAAAATACATACTTTTTTGTAAAATAAATCCAAAAACATAAAAAAGAATTGAAAAGTTTGCGCGTGTGTGGTAATATATTGTGAATCCATATAAGAAGGTAACGGCTTTGAAATCACTTAACGTTGTGCTTCTGGAACCCGAGATCCCGCAGAATACCGGGAATATAGCGCGCACTTGCGTGGCGACGCATTCGGTGCTTCACCTTATACGTCCTTTCGGGTTCGAAATAACCGATAAAAATCTTAAACGCGCGGGTCTTGATTACTGGCAGTATCTCGACGTGCGCTATTACGACGACCTCGCGCATTTCCGCGCCGAAAACCCCGGCGCCGTCTGCCGGTATTTCACCACAAAGGCGCCCGCCTGCTATACGGACGCAGATTATCCCGAAGGATGCTATCTTTTTTTCGGCAAAGAGACCAAGGGGCTGCCGGAGCAGCTGCTTATAGAAAACAAAAAAGATTGCGTGCGTATCCCCATGTTCGGTGAGATACGCTCGCTCAATCTCGCCAATTCGGTCGCCGTGGCTGTGTACGAAGCGCTGCGCCGTCAGGATTTCGGCGAGCTGAAGCTGGCGGGAAATTTCCCCGCCGGAGGTGAAAACTTATGAACGGAGTAACAGTCGCCGCCGTGTCCACTCCGCGCGGAAAAGGCGGGGTCGCGCTCGTCCGCATAAGCGGCGAAAACGCATTTGATATAGCCGGCCGTGTGTTCGCTCCGTCGTCGGGCAAAAAGCTCACTGAATATAAGCCGAACACCGTCGTACACGGGGTCTTTTCGGACTCCGACGGCGCGTTTGACGACGGCATGGCGGTGCTTTATGCGTCACCGCGCTCGTTCACCGGCGAAGACACTGCCGAGCTTTGCTGCCACGGAGGTCTGCTCGTAACGCAAAAATTGCTTACGGCGTGCTTTTCCGCCGGAGCTTCGCCCGCGGGCCGCGGCGAATTCACCCGCCGCGCCTTTATCAACGGCAAGCTTACTCTTTCCGAAGCGGAAGCGGTGGGCGGCATAATAGACGCGGTGTCGGAAAAGCATCTCGGAGTTTCGCTCAGGCAGCTCGGCGGCTCGCTCGCGCACAGGATAAGCGGTATCTATTCGCGGCTGGCGCTGCTCGCGTCTTCGGTTTACGCTTATATCGATTATCCGGACGAGGACATGACCGACGTCACCGTGCCGGAAATGCGCGAACGTCTTTGTGAAACGCTCGCCGAGCTCGAAGAGCTGCGCAGAACGCGCAGATACGGCAAAGCCATAAGCGAAGGCGTCAAAGCCGCCATCATAGGCCGCCCCAATACGGGCAAATCGTCGCTTCTGAATCTGCTTGCCGGCGAAGACCGCGCCATAGTCACCGAGCTTGAAGGCACCACGCGCGACGTCATCACCGAAAAGATAACGGCCGGCGGGGTGGTGCTCGATCTCAGCGATACCGCGGGGATAAGAGAAAGCACCGATAAAATCGAAATGCTTGGAGTCGGGCGCTCGCTGGAACAGATAAACAGCGCCGAACTGCTGATCCTGGTGTTAGAAAACCGCTTGAGCGAAGCCGACCTTCCCGTAGTGGAAGCGATACGCGCGGCGGGCAAGGAAAGCCGCACCGTCGCCGTGCTGAACAAATCCGATAAAGGCCGGTGCGAAAAGCCGGGCGTTTTTGAATACGAAATAGAGCTTTCCGCCCTGAACGGCGAAGGCAAGGAAGAGCTGGTCAAAGCTATAGAAACGCTGTGCGGCGCCGATGAATGCGGCGACGACGGGACTATCATAGTGTCCGCGCGCCAGAGCGCCGCGCTGGATAAAGCGACGCAAAGCGTGAAAAACGCGATCCTTGCGTTGGAAAGCTATACTCAGGACGTTGCGGGCATGGATATAGAAGACGCGCTCGCCGCTTTGGGTGAGATCGACGGCAGAGCCGTCACCGAAGAGATAGTAGACACCATTTTTTCGCATTTTTGCGTTGGAAAATAAAACGAAGGTATTGTATATGAACGAACTTGAATTCGACGTCGCGGTAGTCGGCGCGGGCCACGCCGGAATAGAAGCGGCGCTCGCCTCGGCACGGCTCGGTATGCGCACCGCGGTGTTCACACTGAATATGGATCTTGTCGGCAATATGCCGTGCAACCCTTCCATAGGCGGCACCGGCAAAGGACATCTGGTCTATGAAATAGACGCGCTCGGCGGCGAAATGGCGCGCGCGGCAGACCGCGTTATGCTCCAGTCGCGCATGCTCAACAGCTCCAAGGGGCCCGCGGTACATTCGCTGCGCATGCAGGCGGACCGCGTGAAATACCGCAATTATATGAAAAACGTGTTGGAAAACACGCAAAATCTCCTGCTCGTTCAGGCGGAAATCACCGGCATATTAACCGACGAAAACGGCGCCGTACGCGGCGTAAAGACCGCTTTCGGCATGGAATACGCCGCGCGTGCGGTGATAATCGCTTCCGGGACTTCGCTTGGCGGCAGGATAATAGTGGGCGAAGAATCATACGCTTCCGGCCCCGACAATACGCTTCCCGCAACGCGGCTCACCGCCGACCTTATCGCCCACGGGGTGAAGATAGTGCGTTTCAAGACCGGCACTCCGCCCAGAGTTCACGCCGACAGTCTGGATTACGGCGAAATGGAATTGCAGGAAGGCGACGCCGAGCCGTACCATTTCACGCCCGAAGGCGAAACGCCCAACACCAAAAGCTGCTATATAACTTACACCAATCAGACCACTCACGATATCATCCGCGCCAACCTGCACCGTTCGCCGCTTTTCGGTGGAGCGATCAAAGGCACCGGCCCGCGCTACTGCCCGTCTATCGAAGACAAGGTCGTGCGTTTCGCCGATAAGGAGCGGCATCAGATATTCGTCGAGCCAATGGGCTCCGATACAAAAGAAATGTACCTTCAGGGGCTTTCGTCTTCCATGCCCGAAGAGGTCCAAAGGCAGATAATACATTCCATAAAAGGCCTGGAGCACGCGCGTGTGATGCGCACCGCGTACGCAATAGAATACGACTGCGCCGATCCTTTGCAGATGGCGCCCACGCTGGAATTCCGCGCCATTCCGGGGCTGTACGGCGCGGGGCAGTTCAACGGTTCTTCCGGCTACGAAGAGGCGGCGTCGCAGGGGCTTGTGGCGGGCATAAACGCGGCGCTCAAGATAAAAGGGGAAAAACCGCTTATACTTTCGCGCGCGGAATCGTACATAGGGACTTTAATAGACGATCTTGTCACCAAGGGGACGAACGAACCGTACCGCATAATGACCAGCCGCAGCGAATACCGCCTGTATTTAAGGCAGGACAACGCCAGGACTCGCCTCACCCCGAAAGGGCACGCCGTGGGGCTCGTTGGCGAAAAAGAATATTCTGCGTTTCTTGCGGAAGAAGAAGCGCTCGCCGCCGAGATCGACCGCCTGACCCGCCTCACAATAAAAGCGGGCGAAAAACTCAACGCGCTTTTGGTATCAAAAGGGTATGAAACAGCGCAAAACGGCATCCGCGCCGCCGAGCTTCTCCGCCGTCCGTATATCACCGTGCGCGATATCTACGCGCTGGAAGGCAGGGAAGCGTACGATGCGCGCATAGCCGAACGCGCCGAGATCGCCATAAAATACGAAGGTTACATAAAAAAGCAGCTTGCCGAGGTGGAACGCTTTTCCAAACTCGAAGAAAAGCGCCTGCCGCCGGATACCGATTATTCGGCGATCAAAGGACTGCGGCTGGAAGCGCAGCAAAAGCTTAACAAGCTGCGTCCGGAATCGATAGGACGTGCGTCGCGCATATCCGGCGTTTCGCCTGCCGATGTTTCGGTACTGCTCATCTGGCTTGCGCAGAAAGGCAAACGGAATGGAAATGACTGATATCATCCGCCGGCTTTCGCCGGTGGAGCTAACGGATGAAAAGCTTGAGCTTATGCGCGGCGTATACCAAAAGCTCGAAGAAAAGAACCGCGTCATGAACCTCACTTCCATAACGGACGCCGCGGAGGCGGCCGAACTGCATTTTGCCGATTCGCTCTACGCGCTCACCGAACCGCGTGTGCGCGGAAGAGTGCTGGACGTCGGGAGCGGCGGCGGGTTCCCCGCTTTTCCGGTCGCTATCGCTTCCGGGAGTGACGTCACATGCCTTGACGCCACGGCAAAAAAGCTTGCGTTCATAAAAGAGACCGCGCTTTCGCTCGGGATAAACAACGTATCCACGCTTTGCGGCAGGGCCGAAGAGCTTTCGCAAAAAAGCGAATGGCGCGAACAGTTCGATTCCGTGCTTTCACGCGGGGTCGCGCGGCTGAACGTGCTGTGCGAATGGTGCCTGCCGTACGTTAAGCCAAACGGCGTTTTCGTGGCACTTAAGGGCAGCACCGGAAGGGAAGAAGCGGAAGAGGCGCTCAACGCCGTAAAAGTCCTCGGCGGGCGGCTCGCGTACGTCAGCGAATACGTCCTGCCCGGATCGGGGCATACCCATACGCTGGTAGTGATAGAAAAGATATCCCGCACCCCTCAGATATATCCGCGCCGAAACTCACTGATAAGTAAAAGACCGCTGTGATCTTTAATACCGGAGGAAAATGATATGCCAAAATTCAAAGTGTCGCACATAAACGGTCCGCGCCTCGCGGACGAAATAGTTATCTACGAAAAAGTTCCCGCCACCGGGACGAACGTCTACGGGATCGAAGCAGTCGTCGAAAACGGCATGGTCGTGCGCATAGGTTCGAACGGGAACGCCGTGCCGGACAACGGATTCGTCATTTCCGGGCACGGAAAGGGCGCCGAAGCCGTGCGTTCTCTGTGCGTGGGCGCAAAGGCGCAGCTGGACAGAGACGCGCTCGAGCTCGATATCGTTGTGGACGATTCTTCGCGCATATACGGCGCAAAGGAACGGCTTGCGCTCGTAAAACAACGCTTTGAAAAGCTGGTGATGAGCGGGCAGAACTTCTATATCGATCGCGCTGCGGAAGAGATATCGCGCGCGGCGCAGGCCATTGAAGAGTCCGATGTGAAAGCCGCCGACGCCGCGCTGGAGGAAGCGTATTATCTCACCGCGGAGACCAAAGAAAACGAGATCCGCGCCATCTGGCATCGCCCCAAGGAAACTACCGCGCTCCAGGTCGAAGCCACCGTCAGGCGGCTCAGGGACGCCGGCTTCAATATGATACTCATAGAGACGAACTATGAAGGATACGCTAACGCCGCAAAGACCGTCAAGCCGTGGCTGCCTTTGAGAAAAGAACTTGAAACCGCCGATTGCGATATTATAGAAGAATTCATAAAGCAGGGAAAAAAGCAGGGCGTAAAGATCCACGCCTGGCTCGAAGATTTCTTTTTCGGCGTGCAGGGCGAAGAAAACGCCATGTACCGCCTGCGCCCCGATCTTATAGCGCGCACGCGCTCGGGCGGAATCTTTGTCGATGGTTGGGACAGCTTCATATTCCTCAATCCCGCGCTCGACGAGGTTCACGATCTGCTCGTCGATCTTTACCGTGAGCTCTTGGAAAAATACGATTTCGACGGCATACAGCTCGATTATATCCGGTATCCGGTCATTAAAGATATCGATCATTCAGCCGGGTTTGAAGAGCAGACCGCAAAGATGTTCTTTGCCGAAACCGGCATAGATATAAACAAGATCGAATCGGTGAATGACCCCGAATGGGCGAAATTCGTCGAATGGCGCGCTTCGCGCGTGACAAAATACGTAGAACGCATAGTGAAAATGGTGGCGGAGCTGAACGCCGGCGGCAGGGACATCAAGCTTTCCACCGCCGTGTTCGGCGATCCCGCCGAGGCCATACGGCTCAAATGCCAGAACTGGCTTTACTGGGTCAAACAGCGCTGGCTCGATTATATATTCCCCATGGCGTACCTCGCCGACGCCGAGGACGTGGAAAAGCAGATACGTTTTATGGTCGAACAGTACGGCGAAGCACCCAACGTTTCGGGCATCTCGCCTATGTACAGCCATCTGCCGGTAATCGAATCCACCCGTCAGGTCGAAGCCTGCCGCCGCGCGGGAGCCGCGGGCGTGGCGTTTTTCGAGACAGTCGCGCTCACCGATATCCAAATAGAAAAACTCAAAGAAGGCGTGTTTCGTTCATGAAAAGATCCGAGCATAAGACCAACGCCATGCGTGAGCTCGACAAAGCGGGCGTTGCGTACGAGCCGAGGTATTACGACCCCGATATCGCCGAAGGGTCGGTCTCTTTGGGCGAAACTATCGCTTCGGCGGTCGGTCTTCCGCCCGCCCGGGTGTTCAAAACGCTTGTGGGCAGAGGCGACCGCAACGGCATAAACGTGTTCTGCATACCCGTCTGCGCAGAGCTGGATCTTAAACGCGCCGCCGCTGTAAGCGGCAACAAGAGCTTTGAACTGCTTGCCGTAAAAGAGTTGCTTCCCGCCACGGGTTACGTGCGCGGCGGATGCTCGCCCCTGGGGATGCGCAAAAGATACCCTGTTTATATAGAAGCTTCCGCGCTCGGCTGCGGCGTTATGACCGTTTCGGCCGGTATGCGCGGATGCCAGCTCGCGCTCGCTCCGGACGACCTTTTCAAAATGACCGGCGCGGTCGCGGCTGAAAATATCCTGAGGTGAATATAAAATGAAATGTGGTTTCGGCAAAATATCGCTAAAAGGCGTTTTTCAGGCACAATGGGAATACGGCACCGAACTGTACGGCCGTTTCCTTTATCTGCAAAGCGGCAGCGCGGAGGCGGTGATATGCGCGTTTGACCTGGGCGGAACGTATCATACGGAAACCGACAGGTTCAGAACCGAGGTATCCGCTTTGACGGGCATCCCGCAAAACAGTATATGGTATCACGAACTTCAGATACACGCTTCGGTCGCCGGCGACGTTATGAACGGAAGCGCGATGGATGAGCTTATAAGGCGTTCTGCAAATGAAATAAATGCATCGCGCGAACGCGCCGAGGAATGCGAATGCTTTGCCTGCGACGCGCATCTCGGCACGGAATTCACTATGAACCGCGAACAGTACGTGGAAGGCCTCGGCGGAGTGACGGTATGGCGCGGACTTGAATTCGACGCCGACGGCACGCCCTTCACCCGCGACCCGTCTGTGATGCTGCTGCGCGGATACGTTCCAAAGCTCGCCGCGTTTGAAAATAACATCTATTTTGATAACGCCGTCGACGAAAACGCTTACCTTTTTGTGTTCAAAAACAAGGCTGGAAAAACGCTCGGCACTGTGAGCCGCTTCGCGGCGCATCCGGACGTGGCGGTGCTGTTCGAGCACAGCGATAATCCTGACCGTTTGAAAGAATACCGCTACAATTATGACTGGCCCGGTTATATGACCGAAATGCTCGAACGCGAATTCGGAGGTACCGGCATATATCTCAACGGGCCGTGCGCCGACCTTGCGGTCAAAAAGGACTGCAAGGACAAAGGCACCTACGTCGCTTCCGCCGCGGAATGCGAACGTATCGGCACTCTTATCGGCGGCAGACTCATAAACGAATTCCGGCGCGGCGCGCACCACGTGGATACCGGGGACGTTTTCCGCGCCGAAACTTTTGAAATAAAGCTCCCCGTAAAAGAAGATTTTCCGCATTCGCGCCGCGAGGCGTACGATATTGACGCGCGCGCCCTCGCTGCGGAAGAGGCGCTTAAAGCCGCCATAGCTCAGGATCGCCCCGCGAGCGAAGTCAAAAAATTCATAGATGAACGCTGGCGCGCCGGGCATTTCCGCTCGATGGTGTTCGGCAGCGGCGGCTATACTGACAAAGAACTTTCCGAGCGTGAGGTCCCCGTTCACGTCGCGGCGCTCAGATTCGGCGGATATCTGTTTGTCGGCGTCCCGGGCGAAAGCCTGGTCGACACCACGCTTTGGCTCAGAAGCAGCTTCACCGGAGCGAAAACGATCCCGGTAGATCAGGTCGACGGCTATTACGATTATCTCGCCACGCCGCGCTCGCTCACTCTCGGCGGTTACACCTATTGGTCAAGTTTTGTTTCGCGCCGGGCGATACCGCGCTTCAAACGCGAACTGTATGACCTTTTAAGCGAGTTCAACAGCTAAATATTTAAGCTTTTTTATGCAAAAACTCTTGAATTTTCGCACATATTGATGTATAATCCTTCGCGTGTTTTTTAATTATACGCAAAAGGATGAGTGACCGCATACGTCAAAACGCATTTTTACCGTACCCGATATTTATCCCGCGTTCGCCTGTAAAGCGGGTTCATGCCGCAGGAATTGCTGCCTGGGATGGCGTATAACCGTTTCCATGGAGGACTATTTCCGTCTTGTGGGGATGGACTGCACGCCCGCGCTGCGCTCAAAGCTCGACCGCGCTCTGCACATGGTCGAACGCCCCATGCCCGAAAAGTACGCCGAATTTTCGCGCACGTACACCGGCGATTGCCCGATCCGCCGCGAAGACGGGCTCTGCGCCCTGCAGCTGGAAAAAGGCGAACCGTCGCTGCCAGCGGTGTGCCGTTATTATCCGCGCTCTCCGCGCACCCTTCACGGCGACGAATGCGCACTTTCCGCCTCGTGCGAGAGGGTGTGCGAAATGCTTTTTGCCAAAAACGAACCTATCGGGTTCGTAAAAGTACCGCTGGAATTCGATTACGACCTGCCCGCGCCGTACGACGACGCCGTTACGCGTAACTATGTGCGCGTGCGCAAGCTGTTTATTTCCACGCTTCAAAAGCGCGAATTCCCGCTTGCCGACCGCCTTGCCGCCTGTGAAGAGCTGGCGTTCCGGATTCGTGACGCGTTTTCTGCAAAAAGCGAAAGCGATATCGAGGCGGCGTTACGGGACTGCGCGTCTGTCGTTCCCGTGCATTCGTCCGTCGAAAGCGCGTTATCGGGATTCGGAACGGCAAAGCAGCTGCTGCGCCGTCTTGCCGAACGTTACCCGATCGAGCGTTACGCCGACGCTGCAGCCGGAATAAGCGAAACTGAATATTCCGCCATGCTGCGCGATTTTGCCGAAAGATTCCCCGAACACGAGATAATGTTCGAACAAATACTCGTAAACCACATTTTCTACGAAGGATTTCCGTTTTACGGCGGCGGGGAAGACATTTATCAGGTGTTTTCCGCGCTCGCCGCGATCTACGCGGTATGGAAGACAGCCGCCGTATGCGCGCTCGCACGGTCGGGCGGCACGGATGAGCTCGTCGACCTGACCGGCGATTTCTTCCGCATGGCCGAAGGCTCCGATTTCAATTTATTCGCCGTTGCGCTCATATCCGAAAAAAGCGGTCTCAAGCGCGAAAAAGTCGTTTCGCTGTGCCGCGTCTGATATTTTAACGCGCGCGGCGTATCTGGGAGGATGTTATGTCTGATACCGAAAAACGCGCGCCGTTTATAGTTTTTGAAGGAATAGACGGTAGCGGCAAGACAACGCAGAAAAACCTGCTTTGCCGCCGGCTTTCCGCTATGGGGATACCCGTATACCCCACGCGCGAACCGACAGACGAAAAGATCGGCCGCTTTATCCGCGGCATACTTTCGGGCGACACCGCGGTCGATAACCGCGTCACCGCCGCGCTTTTCGTGGCTGACCGGCTCGACCATCTGTTTTCAAAGGAACACGGTATGCTTTGCGAGCTGCAAAGCGGCGTGCCGGTCGTATGCGACAGGTATTATTTTTCGTCTTACGCTTATCACAGCGTGGATATGCCCATGGAATGGGTGATGCAGGCGAACTCGATTGCGGCGCAGACGCTCCGCGCCGATTGCACGGTGTTTATTGATCTCCCGCCCGAAAAAGCCATGGAGCGCATACGCAAAAACCGTGAAAACACCGAACTTTTCGAAACTCTCGCCCGCCTGAGCGCCGTGCGTGAAAACTATTTCAGGGCGTTCGAGCTTACAAAGGACACTGAAAACATCGTCATCATCGACGGCGACCGCCCGATAGAAGAAATAGAAAAAGACGTCTGGCAAGCCGTAAAAGGTTTCTTTCAATAATATCCGCGCCGCGCGATCAGCGCGGCGGCTTTGTGTTATTTTGTAAGATTTTCGGGCTTTGAGAGTCTAACAGGTAAAGGGGGTTGAAGTAATTTGGATTTTGAAGACGTATATAAAACTTACTTTGACCCGGTTTACCGTTATATGCTGCGCTTGTCCGGCAGCAGCGATATCGCCGAGGATATCACCTGCGAGACCTTTTTCAAAGCGCTCAAATCAATAAACGGTTTCAAAGGCGAATGCGGTTTGCTCACATGGCTGTGCCGTATTGCCGAAAACTGCTATTTTTCTTATATGAAAAAACGCGGCAGAACAGTCAGTATGGAGGATGTTGAAAGCGGCGGTTTATTGAAAGAGTGCGGTCAAAGCGTGGAATCGGAGGTCATCGACCGAGACGACGCCCGCCGCATAAAGAGCGCGCTTCATACTTTACCGGATACTTACAAAGAGGTGTTCATGTGGCGGGTGTTCGCCGGTATGAGCTTTGCGGAAATAGGCGCTCTTTTCGGCAAGACCGCGAACTGGGCGTGCGTTACTTATCATAGGGCAAGAAAAATGACGGCCGAACGTATGGAGGGGATAAAATGAAAAACGAATGCGATATAGTAAAGGATCTGCTTCCGCTTTGTGCGGATGGAATGCTTTCGGAAAGCAGCGTGTCGTTCGTGGAAGAGCACATTAAAACATGCCCTGATTGCGCAGCCGCGCTGAAAAAGCTCAAAAGTGAAGAGCCGGAACGTAAACCGACTGTGATAAACGATCCGTCGGTGCTCGCCGCACCGATAAAAAAGATAAAGAAAAAAATCGCGCACCGCGTGATCCTGGGCATAGTCATCACCGCGCTGGCTGCTTTTACGGTTTTTGCTTTGATAAAGATATTTGAACCATACACTGTGGAAAATCTTGAATCTGATCTTTATACAAGTGAAGAACTTGAATTCGCGGTCAACGATATCGTACAAAGATTCGACGGTTTCAGATCGGCAAAGCTCGTTTCAATACGTTACTGCGGCGACGAAGCGAGTATGATAGAACGCAAATACGATAAAGAGCATTCTGATTTCCTTCTGTTCATCGTGATTTTCAAACACAGGACGTTGGCGGATTATTTTCCCGGGAATATCGTAAGCTGTCTTATCGGACATGAAAAGCATCGTTTCTACTGGTATGCAAAGACCGAATCCGGAGAATGGATATTCAGAGGCAACGGTACCGGCCCCTGAGTACCGCTGCGCCGGCCAGCCGCGCTCATGCGCGGCTTTTTTGTGATATTCACAAATATACCGCATAAAAGCGCGCTGTGTGAATAATATCACACAAAAAGAATCAATGCCTGAATAAAGTTGCAAATACCTCTTGCGTTTTTGCTTCGCGCGTGATAATATATATAAAATACACAAACGGAGGTACCTGTTATGGGAAAAGATAATATCAAAAAAATAGTGCTCGCCTATTCGGGCGGGCTCGATACCTCGGTCATAATCCCGTGGCTCAAGGAAAACTACAACGACCCCGAGATCATCGCGGTCGCCGGCAACGTCGGTCAGGCGGACGAACTGGAAGGGCTCGAGGAACGCGCGCTGAAGACCGGCGCTTCCAAGCTTTACGTCGAAGACCTTACCGAAGAGTTCGTTGAAGAAGTCATTATCCCCACCGTTCAGGCGGGCGCCAAATACGAAGGGTATCTGCTCGGCACCGCCATGGCGCGCCCTGTCATAGCCCGCCGTCTCGCCGAGATCGCCGTAGCCGAAAAGGCGGACGCCATCTGCCACGGCTGCACCGGAAAGGGCAACGACCAGGTGCGCTTTGAACTTGCCATAAAAGCTTTTGCTCCCGGCATAAAGATCATCGCACCGTGGCGCGAATGGGATATAAAGAGCCGCGATGAAGAGATAGACTACGCGGAAGCGCATAACGTTCCGCTCAGGATCAGCCGCGAGACCAACTATTCCAAGGATAAAAACCTGTGGCATCTTTCGCACGAAGGACTTGATCTTGAAGATCCCGGCAACGAGCCGCAGTACCAAAAGAAAGGTTTCTTGGAAATGGGCGTTGCGCCTCAGGACGCTCCCGACGTCCCAGCTGAGCTTACGCTCGAATTCGAGCAGGGCCGCCCTGTCGCGCTGAACGGTCAAAAGAAGAGCGCAAAAGATATTATCCTTGCGCTCAACGTGCTTGGCGGCGCAAACGGCATAGGACTTCTGGACCTTGTGGAAAACCGTCTTGTCGGCATGAAGAGCCGCGGCGTGTACGAAACTCCCGGCGGCGCCATACTCTATTTCGCTCACGAATATTTAGAGACAGTCACGCTGGATAAGATGACTCAGCACAAAAAAGCCGAACTTTCCGTGACGTTCGCCGATCTGCTTTACAACGGTCAGTGGTATACCCCCTTGCGTGAAGCGCTTTCCGCTTTCGTTACCAAGACTCAGGAGCACGTCACCGGCAAGGTCAGACTCAAGCTTTATAAAGGCAATATCATAAAAGCCGGCGTGTGGAGCGATTGGTCGCTCTATTCCGAAGAGATAGCTACTTTCGGCGAAGACGCCGTATACGATCAGAAAGACGCTGCCGGATTTATCAACCTGTGGGGGCTTCCCGTTTCCACTGTTGCGGCTGCAAAGCGCAGGAATTCAGAAAAATAAGAGGTGCTGAAATGGCAAAGATCTGGGCGGGACGCACAGCGGGCGAAATGAACGCCGCCGCCGACGCTTTCGATTCATCTATAAATACCGATAAACGTATGTTCAGCCAGGATATAACCGGCTCGGTCGCGCACGCCCGAATGCTCGCTCATTGCGGGATAATCACCGCCGAAGAATGCGAAAAAATCGTTTCCGGGCTGGAAAGCATCCTTGCCGATATAGAAAACGGTTCGCTCGTTATCGATCCTTCCGCCGAGGATATCCATTCGTTTGTGGAATGCGAGCTGACGCTGCGTATAGGCGAAGCGGGGAAAAAGCTTCACACCGCGCGCAGCCGCAACGATCAGGTCGCGCTCGATCTGCGCCTGTATTTGCGCGACGAATGCGGGCCGCTTAAGGAATGTCTTGTCGAACTCGTGCGCACGCTCGCGCAAAAAGCGCACGATTCCGCCGACCTTGTAATGCCCGGCTACACACATCTTCAGCGGGCGCAGCCGGTGTCGTACGCGCACTATCTGCTCGCCTACGCTCAGATGTTCCTGCGGGACCTTTCGCGTCTGCAGGACGCGCTGCGCCGCATGGATAAATGTCCGCTCGGCGCTTGCGCGCTGGCGGGCACAGGGTTTGCCATAGACCGCCATTATACCGCGCGCCTGCTGGGATTTTCCGCTCCCACAGCCAATTCGCTCGATTCGGTCGCCGACCGCGATCACTGCGTCGAGCTTGCCGCGGCGTTTTCGCTTATTGCCATGCACCTTTCGCGCTTTTGCGAAGAGATCGTGCTTTGGGCGGGCGCCGAATTCGCTTTTGTAACGGTGGGCGAAGGATTCACTACCGGCTCCAGCATAATGCCTCAAAAGAAAAATCCCGATATCGACGAGCTCATCCGCGGCAAGACCGGGCGCGTTTACGGCGACCTCACCGCTCTGCTCACGCTGCTTAAAGGTCTGCCGCTCGCATACAACAAAGATATGCAGGAAGACAAGGACGCGATCTTCGACGCTCTCGATACGGTCAAGCTCTGCCTCGGCGTGTTCATCCCCATGCTGAAGGGGCTGGAGCCGCAGCCGCAGAATATGCTCGCGGCTGCGCAAAAAGGGTTCATAAACGCCACCGATCTTGCCGATCACCTGGCGAAAAAGGGCGTTCCTTTCCGCACCGCGTATAAGCTCTGCGGCGAGATCGTAAGCTATTGCGTTAAGACGGGACGCGTGCTCGAAACGCTGCCGCTGGAAGAATACAAGCGCTTTTCAGACGTTTTTGACGAAGACCTTTACGCCGATATCGATTTGAAAAACTGTCTTGCAAAGCGTGAAAGCTACGGCGGACCCGGTCCGCAAAGCGTGAAACGTCAGCTTGCGGAGCTTGAAAAAGAGCTCGAAGCGTATATTTAGAACGCAAAAAGGAATAAAAAAGCGAGGCAAGGAGCTGTTCCTTGCCTCGAATTTGTTTATCGGGGTATTATTCGTAAACGTCGAGCGCGTCTTTTCTCGAAAGATTTATACGGCCCTTGTTGTCTACGCCGAGCACCATGATCTTGACGGTGTCGCCTACGTTGACCACGTCTTCGACCTTTTCCACACGCTTTTTGTCGAGCTTGGAAATGTGTACCAGGCCTTCTTTGCCGGGAGCGTATTCTACGAACGCGCCGATGGGGATTATGCGGGTGACCTTGCCGGTGTAGATGGCGCCGGGTTCGGGATCCATGACTATGGCGTTTATGATATCGAGCGCTTTATAAGCGTTGTCTTTGTTTACAGCCGCTATGAACACGCTGCCGTCGTCTTCTATGTCGATCTTGGCTCCGGTGTCTGCGCAGATCTTCTGTATGACTTTGCCGCCGGTGCCTATGACTTCACGGATCTTTTCGGGGTCGATCTTGGTGGAGATCATCTTGGGAGCATATTCGGAAACGTCGTGTCTGGGCTCGCTTATGCAAGGCAGGATGACGTTATCGATTATATAGAAGCGGCCTTTTCTGGTGACTTCAAAAGCGTTCTTGATTATTTCGGGAGTAAGACCGTCTATCTTGAGGTCCATCTGAATGGCGGTGATACCTTTTTTGGTACCGGCAACTTTGAAATCCATGTCGCCGAAGAAATCTTCGAGACCCTGGATATCGATCATGGTAGCCCAACCGCCGTCGTCATCGGTTATAAGACCGCACGAAATGCCTGCGACAGGAGCGCTGATAGGCACGCCGGCGTCCATAAGAGCCAGAGTGGAACCGCATACGGAGGCCTGAGAGGTGGAACCGTTGGAAGAGACGACTTCGGAAACCAGACGTATAGCGTAGGGGAACGCTTCCTGAGAAGGAATGACGGGTTCGAGCGCGCGTTCTGCAAGAGCGCCGTGGCCGATCTCACGTCTGCCGGGCGAACGGGAGGCCTTTGCTTCGCCTACCGAATAGCCGGGCATATTGTAATGGTGCATATATCTCTTGGTCTCTTCT
>CACYCI010000041.1 GCA_902772845.1 uncultured Ruminococcus sp. | reverse complement strand
CGACCGCGCCAAAGCGGGGATCGGCTTTGCTTTCCAGCAGCCGGTCAAATTCAAGGGGATACGCGTTATCGACCTGCTCCGCATAGCGTCGGGCAAGCAGCTCACCGTTTCGGAAGCGTGCGAATTCCTTTCTGCCGTGGGGCTTTGCGCACGCGATTATATCGACCGCGAAGTCAACGCGAGTCTTTCGGGCGGGGAACTCAAACGCATAGAGATCGCCACCCTTCTCGCCCGCAAGACCGAGCTTGCCGTGTTCGACGAGCCCGAAGCCGGCATAGACCTGTGGTCTTTCAACAGTCTTATAGACGTTTTTCGCAGGATGCACGAAAACATGGAAGGCGGCTCGATAATTATAATTTCGCACCAGGAACGTATACTCAACGTGGCGGACGAGATAATCGTGCTGAAAGACGGCTGCATAGCGGCGAGCGGCAGCAGAGACGAAATACTTCCAACGCTGACCGGCACGCCTGCCGCAGTGAATTACTGCGTGAAGATCGACCCGCAAAGGAGGTAACGCCATGAAACAGCTCGACAATATACAAAAGCGCCTGCTCGAAGAAGTGGCGGACCTTCACACCGTGCCCGAAGGGGCGTACAATATCCGTTCCAACGGCGAATCGGCGGGCAGAAGATCCACCGAAAACATAGAGATAGTCTCCAAGACCGACGTCAGCGGGCTCGAGATCCGCATAAAACCGGGCACGAAAAACGAAAGCGTGCACATACCCGTGGTGCTTTCCGAAAGCGGCATAAAAGAGACGGTATACAACGATTTTTATATAGGCGACGGCGCCGACGTCGTGATCGTCGCCGGGTGCGGCATAGATAACTGCGGCAACCAGGATTCCCAGCACGACGGCATACACCGCTTCTTCGTGGGGAAAGACGCGCATATAAAATACGTAGAAAAGCATTACGGTTCGGGCAGCGGCGCGGGCAAGCGCATACTCAACCCCGTGACCGAGGTATATCAGGAAGAAAACAGCTTTGTTGAAATGGAAATGGTGCAGATAAAGGGCGTGGACGACACGCAGCGCACCACCAAAGCCGAACTCAAGGCCGACGCAAAGCTTATAGTCCGTGAACGCCTTATGACCCACGGCAATCAGAACGCCGTGAGCAAATACGAAGTGGAGCTCAACGGCAAGGATTCCAGCGCGGACGTGGTATCGCGTTCGGTGGCGAAGGACGATTCGTACCAGAAATTCGACGCAAAGATCGCCGGCAACGCCCCCTGCCGCGGGCACACGGAATGCGATTCCATAATCATGGACCGCGGGCGCATACTCGCCGTTCCGGGGCTCGAAGCCAACGATCTGGACGCCGAGCTCTTTCACGAAGCCGCAATTGGCAAAATAGCAGGCGAACAGCTGATAAAGCTTATGACGCTGGGGCTCACCGAAGCCGAAGCCGAAGAGCAGATAATAAACGGATTCCTGCGTTAGGAGCGGCCATGACACAGCGCGAACTTATGCTTGCCGGCGAGATATACGACCCCGCCGACCCCGAACTCGCCGCCGAGCAGGCGGAATACTGCAAAAAGCTTTTTGCGTTCAATTCCCTGCCGCCGGAGGATATGCCCGCACGCGAGCGCTATTACAGCGACACGTTCGCTTCCGTTGGCGAGGGCTGTTATATAGAGCCGCCGTTCCACGCCAACTGGGGCGGTAAAAATCTGCACGTGGGCAAAAGGTTTTACGCAAATTTCAATTTCACTGCAGTTGACGATGCTGATATATTCATCGGCGACAATGTACTTATAGGGCCGAACGTCACGGTCGCCACCGCGTGCCATCCGATCGATCCCGAGCTGAGGCGCAAGGGGCTTCAGTATAACAGGCCGGTGCACATAGGCGATAACGTTTGGATCGGCGCGGGCGCGATCATACTGCCGGGCGTGACCGTGGGCGATAATTCGGTCATCGGCGCGGGCAGCGTGGTCACAAAGGATATCCCCGCCAACGCAGTGGCAGTAGGTAACCCATGCCGCGTGTTGCGCGAAATAAAAAAAGGCGAAACTCTGTGAACTTGATCAACGGTCTTACATACAAGGGCAGACGCAAAAGCTTTGCCGCAAGCTCGATCTTAAACCGATCCTGCTGAAGCGGAGCTTCGGGATCTGCATAGTATATATCCCGTGAAATGTGTTCTGACTGACGAAAAAGCGCCGCCTTTTTATTAAATCCGTTTTTTCATTGACAAACGGCGCGCGAGATGTTATTATATAGCGGACGGGATGTAGCGCAGTTGGTAGCGCGCTTGGTTTGGGACCAAGATGTCGCAGGTTCGAACCCTGTCATTCCGACCATTTAGAGTATTCATAACGCAAGTGAGTTATGAATACTCTATTTTTTTCGATTGAGCAGTCTTATTGGTCTGCTCGTTTTCTTTTCAGCCCGTTTTTACGCACTTTAAGTGCGTAACCCACTATGACACTTTCAACCGTGCAGTTGCAAAGATGTCATTTGTGGGACTTGTCCGAAAAAAATTGCGCTTAAATCAAATAATTATCGTCTTTTGTATTGCTTTTTCATTATTTTTATTGTATAATAAATACAAATCGTTGAAAGGCGGACTATTTCTATGGATAGAGTTTCGATGTGCAATCGTATTGGCAACGCATATAAAACATCAAATATTGAGGGCGGAGAATGGTCATACGTTCAGGATGCAGGGTCAAGAGAAAAACTGATTCAGGCGCTTGGATATGAGCCGGAGCATTTCAAACTTGACATTCGTTTTGAGAATAACGGTGTCGTTGTTCTTGTTGAAACAAAGCAGAATTTTGTGGATGCGGATGAAGACCAGCTTCGTGAATATCTTGCTGAGGAAAAGGCATTGCATCCGAACAACAAGATTATTTGTATTCTTGCAAATACAAGCGATAATGAGCTTCGTGTGTGGAAATCCGTCATGGATGACAAGCATTTGCTTACGAACGAAACGGCTCTTGATACAATGGCACATTATGAGAGCCTGTTTGAATTCAGTAGACAGAATGACCGCGAAACTGTTCTCAAGAATACATACAAACTGAATGAAACTTTACATAAAAAGGATATTGACGAAAAACTTCGCAGTCAGTTTGTCGGAACGACTTTGTTATATATTCGAGACGTTTTGAAGAGGCAGGGCATCGCAATTATCAACGATACGACGAGAAAACAGTTGCGCGATTACTGGGGGACTTTGACGCCTTCTCAGATACGCACAGGTATCGGTGAAACGCTCACAGGTCTTCTTGACAACTCAGACAACAAAACGGAGAAAATCAGACTTCTTCAGAAAAACGTTTTGGACGACCAGAAGGTTAAAAGTCTCAAAACAAAAGACTGGGTTGATGTTCTCGACGAGATAGTCGGAAATATTTATAGGTATATCAACACCGACAGTTCAGAGGGTCAGGACATTCTGAATCTTTTCTTCATTGCTTTTAACAAGTACACGGGAAAAGCGGATAAGAATCAGGCATTCACGCCCGACCATATTACGAACTTTATGTGCCGTGTGACAGGTGTTGACAGGACGAAGCGTATTTTCGACGGAACGTGCGGTTCGGGCTCTTTCTTGGTTCAAGCAATGGTTCTTGAACTTGCCGATTGCAACTGTCAGAGAGCGACCGAAGCGGAAAAGAAAGCTATGCGTGAGGCAATAACGAAAACGCATATTTACGGGGTTGAGATTGAGGAAAAAGCCTACGGCTTGGCAACGACGAATATGTTGATTCACGGCGACGGTAATTCAAACGTCAAGAAAGCGAATCTTTTTGAAAGCGAAGCGTTTTTCAAAGAAGCAGACCCGGACATTATTCTTATGAATCCGCCGTATAATGCAAAGCCGATAACGATTCCGTCGAGATATAAAACGGATTGGAAATCAGATGCGAAAGAAGACCCGACAAAGGGAATGGTTTTCTTGAAGTTCATTTCCGATGTAGTTAGAAAGATGAATAAAGCGAGAGAAGACGAAGGTAATACACCGAAGGAAGTCAAAATTGCTATTCTTTTGCCTGTCTCGGCGGCAATAGGAACGAGCAATTATATCTCGGATATGAAAACTGCATTGCTTGAAGATAATACGCTTGAAGCGGTTTTCACTCTTCCGAATGAGATTTTCTATCCGGGCGCTTCCGCGAGCGCGTGCTGTATGGTTTTCACGCTCGGAAGACCGCACAAGAACGCAGACGGAACAGTGAACAAAACGTTCTTCGGTTATTACAAGGAAGACGGTCATAAAAAGAAAAAGAATCTCGGACGCATTGAGCAGTTTGACGAAAACAATAACAGCATTTGGAAACAGATTGAAGACGAATGGCTTGACCTTTATCGGAATAAATCCGTCAAAGACGGTATGTCTGCCATGCAGGCTGTTTCGGGTGATGACGAATGGCTCTGTGAAGCGTATATGAAAACCGATTACAGTAAACTGTCAGAAGCCGACTTTCAGCAGACTTTGAATAATTACCTTGCTTATCTCGTTAAGGAAGGAAAGATTTATGAGAGTTAAAGAATTTCGTTTTGGTGATTTGATTTCTGATATTCACAAGGCAAAGGCTATAAACAAGGACGATTTGACTGTATCAGATAGCGATACAAATGCAATTCGATATATCACAAGAACGGGCGAAAACAATGGCTGTGAGTTATTGGCGGACCGGCGTGAAGTTTCGGAAGATTTTGTTGAACGCGGCAATGCAATTACGATAGGCGACACAACGGCGACTTGTTTTTATCAAGATGAAGTTTTTATCACGGGAGACCATATGGTCGTTGTTAGGGCGGATTCTTGGCTTAATAAAAACCGAGCATTATATGTGATTACATTGCTTAACAATGAGCAGTACAAGTATTCATATGGAAGGGCTTTTTTGATGGATAGAATCAAAGAAACCGTTCTTAAATTACCCGTTGATGTGGACGATAATCCCGACTGGCAGTTTATGGAGGACTATATTAAGTCGCTTCATCATAAACCGCTAACAACAAAAAACAAGCCGGGACAGGTGCCGGATTTGAATGTGAGTGAGTGGAAGTATTTTTTGTTGAAAGATATTTGCGTTATTTCAATGGGAAATAAAATGGATGCTATCGCCATGACTTCAGATAATCCCGAGTATAATTTTGTCGGTCGGTCTGAGGACAATAACGGTGTAGCCATGAAAGTCGATGCAGTTTATGACGATAATAATAATTTGATAGTACCTTATCCGGCAGGAAGTATAACTGTTGCACTTGGAGGCAGTCTTGGCTCGACTTATCTTCAAAAAGAGCCATTTTATACATCACAAAATGTCTCCGTTTTACAGTTCTCTGAAAATGTTTCGGATTATGCAAAGCTGTTTATTTGCACTTTGATACATAACGAGAGCCTTTATAAGTATTTTCCGTTCGGAAGAGAGTTGAACACTCATATAAGAAAAGAATTTGGATTTACTTTGCCTGTCGACGCAAACGGAAATCCCGACTGGCAGT
>CACYCI010000040.1 GCA_902772845.1 uncultured Ruminococcus sp. | reverse complement strand
CTGATTGATCGCTCCTCCGAAGCATTCCTGTGCGCTGTAGCGCGATACCGGGAAATACTTGTGATAATACTCGTAATTGAGCGCATTATGCATCACGTCGTGATTGCCGGCAAGGACTCCGTTTGGCACGCCGGCTTCGTCTATTATCCTTTGCATTTTATCTGCTACGGAGTATTCTTTTTCCGCCTCTTCTTTTGTGAAGGCGTCATCGACGAAATCGCCGGTATAAAGGGCGTAAGCTATATTGCCGGCTCTGTATTGTTCCACGGTATAATCCGATATGCTTTTATAAAGGAAATTGAGATCATCAAAAGTGGAATAATACTGGGTATCAGTATGCCAGAGTATGGTATCGCTGCCGTTGCCGATCAGCTCGGGAGAAATACGGATGCGCGCTTTATTTTCAAAAGCAAAACCGCTGTTTTTTATATTCAGTTCGGCGGTCACCGCAAAGCCGCTTGTGCCGGACGCTATCTTCACCCATTCTTTTTCGGCATAATTCCACGCCAAAACGGCGTATTTGCCGCCGTTGCCGGTGCGCGACGAACAATTGATGCATACCGTGTCGGAGCCGACTCCCGTAAGATCGATCAAAAAAGACTGATAAGGCGAAAACCCGTCGTCCATCGATCCAAGAGGAACAAGCTTTTCATCGGTGCATCCCAGCGCGTCGTCGCATTTGGCGCTGCCGCCGATATACAGGTTGATATTCTTTATAAGCTTTGCAAAATAAATATCGCCCTCACCGCTTGCCGACCCGTTTTCGTAAACGGGAGCGGCGGTGAAATCCGAACAGAATTCGAAGAATGCGTAATAGAAACCTTCGTTGCCGAGCTTGTCTTTGGTATAAACCGAAAGCGTATGTCTGCCGTCTTTCAGTGCCGATGCGGAAATAGTATATTCGCCCGCTTTATATGCCGTATGCAAGCGCTTATCGTCTAACGTGACGTACGCCTTTGATAATCCGGATACGTTGTCGTTGAAGATGACCCTGAGATCGTCGTAAGGCGTGATAAATTCTTTGCCGCCAAAGCCGAACTCGGCGCGAGGCGCGAGATTGTTCACTAAGATCGTTTCTGTTTTGTCAAGATACGTTCCTTTTACGGGTAAGTAAAACTTTATCGTATGCTCACCGTCCGAAAGAAGAGTCGTATCTATTTCGTACACCGTTCTGCCGTCGTTGAAACCGTTTTGAAAACGTAAGCCGACCATGATCGGCACTTCCGGTGTGCTTCCGCCGAGACCGGTCGACGCATCCCAGCCATCGCCGACTTTTACGGATGTGCCGTCGTATTTCAAGACGCTTTCGGTAACGCCGGCGCTCGATACCACAGGTAAATACCGCACGAAATCAAACGGCACCTTTTCACCGTCTGCCGCAAAAAGCCCGAGCGAAGTGATCGAAAAATCGTCCGCATTGAATTTCCCGTAGATCATTTTGGGATCATAATATCCGTTCCCCGTTTCGGGCCTGAGCGTGATCTCGTTGACGCTTTCGTTGAGCAGCGTTTCGGGGATCGCAAATTCGCCGCCGGAAACGAACTTCCCTATCAGTTCACCATTGACGAAAACGCCGCAAGTGTAATCGACTTGCTCGGCTTTTATGCTAAACGTCGCGCTGTTTTCGGAAATGTCAGCTGCGGGAAAACGTATTCCGTCGATCTCGAGTTCTGTTTCTTCATCGAAATCGTAAGAAACGCGAACGCTCCCGCGGCACGGCTTCAAACTCTCGCCGCTTTGCGCGTATACACGAGGGAAACATGAGATCAAGAGAAAAAACGCGAATATGCAAGAAATGGCTTTTTTCATAAAAGCACCTCCGTGTGAACAGTATAAAATAAAACTGCCGGTTTGTCAATATTCCGCTTTTTGAACAACAAAAAATTGCCGTGCCCTATTATATTTTAATATTTAAATATTGATTTTTCACATATATGATGATATACTGTACAATGATTAAAAATATAAAGGGCGTGACACGTATTGAAAGTATTTCTCATGTTGGCCAACGGTTTTGAAGAGACCGAAGCGCTCGTCCCGTGGGACGTACTCAAGCGCGCGGGGGCGGAAATAAAGCTCGTTTCCGTCAGCGGGTCAAAGACTGTTTCCGGCGCGCACGGGCTGTCGCTGACTGCCGACACTACGATCGGCAGCATCGGTTCCGAACTTCCCGACTGTTTCATTCTTCCCGGCGGCATGCCCGGTATGACGAATCTTTTAGCATGCGGCCCGCTTTGCGATATGCTGATCCGCGCCGATTCCTGCGGCAAAGTTCTCGCCGCCATCTGTGCGTCGCCTTCGATCCTTGGCGAACTGGGCATATTGAACGGCAGGAACGCTGTTTGTTTTCCCGGATTCGAAAGCCGGCTGAAAGGCGCGAGGATCTCTGACGGCCGCGTTTGCCGCGACGGGAATGTTCTTACGGCAAAAGGCATGGGCGTTGCTTTTGAATTCGCGTTTGCTCTTACCGATATGCTTTTCGGCGGCAGCGTTTCCGAAAAGCTGAAAAAAGAGGTACAATATAAGTAATCAAAGGAGACTGACGAATTGAACAAAAAAGGCAAGGTATTTACGCTAACACCTATATTTGTTCCGTTCCTTGTGGGAATCTTGCTTCTGCTGCTTGTCGTCAGCGGAAAGATGCTCGTCTCTTCCGGAAACGCCGACATCCCGATCTCCGAAAAGCTCCTTCGCTTTTCGGTCGTGCAAATAATCGTATATTTGCTCCCGTGTATAGTCTATTATTTCTTAAAAGGCAGAAAACTGAACACTCCTTTCATGATCTCTCCGATAGGGCGAGGCAACCTGCTTTTCATTTTTGCATCGTCGTTCATGCTGCTGAGCGGCAATCTGCTTATCAAGTATATTTACTATATCACTTCCAGCATTCAACCCACAGGCGTGGATTATATAGTTTCGGACCTTACGGCCATAACCGGCGTCTCTCCGTTGCTGATAATCATCGCGCTGGCCCTGGTCCCCGCCGTCTGTGAGGAATTCTTTTTCCGCGGCCTTGTGCTTTCGGAATACAAAATATATGGAACATTCAACTCCGTGGTCTTCTCTGCGCTTTGCTTTTCCATGATCCATTTTTCCGTAGAAGCGTTCCCTCTGTATTTCTTTTCCGGAATGATGCTCGGCATGACCGTCGCCGTCACGAAATCGGTATTCGTCTCGGTAACGATCCACTTTATCAGCAACGTACTGAGCATTTATTTGAGCGATTCATTCATGCGCGTAAGCGTTCAGAAGAGCGGCAAATTTTTTATGCTGTTCATAATTGCCACGCTCTTTCTCGTTTCGACGGTATTCGTCGCCGCGGCGACCGAACGTATTTTCTACCGCAGAGCAGATAAGAACGAAGAACGACCAAACGTCAAAAGTATAGAGAATATCGCCCCCGTTTTCCTTTCGCCGGGTTTTTTCGGTCTGGTGCTGATATTCATCCTGATCATTATTTTTTCTTAAGGAGCCGTAATGAGCGAAAACGATAATAACAAAGAACTGTCATCTGAAGAACTGAACAATCTTCTGGACGATTATATCGCTTCGATCGAAAATCGCGGCGGAACGGGAAAATCGCATTCCGATCCTCTTCCGGACGATATCCTTTTACCCGAAGTAACGGGTGAAAGAACTGCCGATCCGGAATTATCCGCAGACGTAAGCGAGCAGGAATCGCTGACGATGCATTTTTCGGACATAAGCGCGATAGAAAGTATGGGCAAGACTCAGGAATTGAACATAGAAAACCACCTTTCTGACGAAGTCCCTTCCGAGCTCGAGGAATTCAACGAAGGCGCAGAAGCCGCTTCGGCGCCCGAATCGCAGGCAGAAACCGAAGGTGCGGCGGCCGACGCAGTTGAAGAGCCGAAACTTCCGTGGTACAAGCGCGCCGTTAAAAAGGTCGGTTCTTTTGTCTGGAACAGCGGATTCCTGCTCAAAGCCGCCGTTTATATTCTGATAGTTCTCGCCATATCCGCTTTTCTTTCGTATTACATCATTTCCGTAGGGAACGATGTTCTTGCGTTTGTAAAGACAGATAACGAGATCACCATAGAGATCCCCGAAAACATCAGTCGTAAAGAGCTTAGCTATCTTCTCGAAAAGAACGGGGTTATCAAATACGACTGGGCTTTCGATCTTTTCCTCATATATAAAAACTGCGATGAAAACTCGTTCCTGACCGGGACGCACACTTTCAACAGCAAAATGAATTACAGTCAGATCATATCCGAACTGACCGAAGTGAAGCGCGCGCTCGAAGAAGTATCGATCACCATTCCGGAAGGATATACAGTAGACCAAATTATAGACCTGTTCACCGGAAACGGTATAGGCACTCGTGAAAAGTTCATAGAGGCCATAAATGAATACCCCTACCAGCACGAATTCGTAAAAGAACTTGAAAAGATCGGCTATCCTTCAACCAGAAAATACCGTCTCGAAGGTTACCTCTACCCCGACACGTATTATTTCTACAAGGATTCGCCCGAGTATCTTATCATAAATAAAATGTTGAACAACTTCAACAACAAGTTCTGGATATATTACGAATCCACTTTCAAAGAAGAGATCGACAAGCTGGGAATGACTTTTGACGATATAATCACGCTTGCGTCCATGATCCAAAGCGAAGCCAAGCTTGAAATCGATTTCGAATTTATATCATACGTTTTCCGCAACCGTCTGAGCCATCCGGACTCTTTCCCGCGGCTCGAATCGGACGCCACGGTCCAGTATGCGCTTATGCTGCGCGGCGAAGAGCGTACCGAAGACCTCACCTCTGAACAGCTCGCGATCGACGACCCTTACAACACCCGACTTTACGAGGGACTGCCCCCCGGAGCCATTTGCAATCCGGGCTTCGACGCGATATCCGCAGCTATATATCCCGATATGCCGTTAAAAGACGACGATACTGCGATAAATGCATATTTCTTCGTTTCCAACAGAGCCGGCAAGACCTATTACGCAGAAACGCTCAGTCAGCACAATGAAAACGTAAAGCAGGTCAAGAAGGACAACGAATCGTATGAAAAGAACTGAACCCGAAATACTTTCCCCTGCCGGCAATCCCGAAAAGCTGCGCTTTGCGGTCGATTACGGAGCCGACGCGGTCTACTGTGCGCTTAAGGATTTCGGGATGCGCGCCGCTTCGGATAATTTCACGCCCGAAGAGCTTGCAGACGGGATAAAGTATGCGCACGGCCACGGCGCAAAGGTCTATCTTACGCTGAACACTATGCCTTCCGAACTGAAGATGCGCGAGCTTCCGTCTGTGCTCGACAGTATTTCGCATTGTGTCCCCGACGCGTTCATAATAAGCGATCCCGGCGTTATGCTTACCGTAAAAAAGCGCTTTCCGCAAGCGATCATCCATCTTTCTACCCAGGCGTCTACCGTTAACGCGGAAGGCTGCAGGTTCTGGTACGAAAACGGCGTAAAGCGCATCGTGCTCGCGCGCGAGCTTACTATAGACGCCATAAGAGCAATAAGAGACAACGCTCCGCCCGAACTGGAGCTCGAAGCGTTCGTACACGGCGCAATGTGCATTTCTTATTCCGGCAGGTGCCTGCTTTCAAACCACTTTACGGGAAGGAACGCCAACGAAGGAAGATGCGCACAGCCATGCAGATGGAAGTATTATCTGCGTGAAGAAAAACGTCCGGACGAGCTTATCACCGCCGAGCAGTTTTCTGAAGGAACTTACATTTTTTCAAGCAAAGACCTTTGCATGCTCGAGCACATGGACGACCTATGTTCATGCGGACTCAGCAGTCTAAAAATAGAAGGGCGCATGAAATCCGCTTATTACGCCGCATGTGTAACAAACGCATACAAGTGCGCGCTCAAAGATCACATGGCGGGCAGACCGTTCGATACGGCGCTTCTTGCGGAAGTCGAAGGCGTAAGCCACCGCGAATATCACACCGGCTTTTATTATGACGACCCCGCCGAAAACGCTGTAACTGTAACAGAACCCGGTTATATCTGCGACAAACCGTTCTACTGTTACGTAATCTCTTATGACGCATCTACTTCCCTTGCCAGGTGTTTTCAGAAAAACAAGATGTTCGCTAATACAAAAGCCGAACTGCTGACGCCGGGAAAGACCGGCAGAGTCATTGACATAGGCGATATATACGACGAGAATATGGAGCCGATAGATTCCACTCCGCGCCCAAAGCAGGAATTCTTCATCAAGATACCCGGCGCTAAACCGGGCGACATTATACGAGCTTATGATAACTGAACTTTTCAAACATAAAGCGGTCATTATCTGCGGACATTTCGGAACGGGCAAGACCAATATTGCCGTCAATCTCGCTCTGGAAGCGGCAAATACTTTCCCGGATATCTGTATAGCGGATCTTGACACCGTGAACCCGTATTTCCGCACCGCGGATAACGCCGAAAGCTTACGCGCGCGCGGCGTGAACGTATTGCTTCCGCAATTTGCCAATACCAACGTCGACATCCCGTCGCTCCCGCCCGCGTTCCCGCTCATTTTCACCGCCGGTTGTCATTCAGTCACCGACGTGGGCGGTAACGAAGAAGGCGCGACAGTGCTCAGAGGGTTTGCCGAACGTTACGAACAGATCGGTTATGATATGTATTATGTTTTCAACGCGTTCCGCCCCGAAAACGTCAGTGCCGAATACGCCGTATATTCTCTGCGCGCGATCGAACGCGCATCCGGTCTGCGATTTGCGGGGATAATCAACAATTCCAATCTCGGAGCCGAAACCGACATTAGCGTAACCGCCGGAGCGGTAGTCCGGGCCGAAGCATTTGCCTCGGCGGCAGGTGTGCCGCTTGTAATGACGACTGCGTTCGAAAAGAACGCTTTCCCGGGTTGCACAGTAATCCGTGATGTCACAAAAAAGCTGTTTTAATTTTATACATAAAGAAAGGTCTATCGCAATGAACCGTGTTTCTTTCAACAAAAGTCTTTGTAAGGGCTGCGGACTGTGCGTTCTGGCTTGCCCCAGACACATAATCTTCCTTGACAAAGAGCAAATCAACGAAAAAGGCTATCATCCCGCGGCAGTAAGAGAACAGGACCAATGCATAGCGTGCGCAATGTGCGCTACAATGTGCCCTGATGTCGTGATAACAGTAGAAAAGGGGGTATAACTATGTCGAAAATGCTTATGAAAGGTAACGAAGCCATAGCAGAGGCCGCTATACGTTCCGGCTGCAAACTGTTCTTCGGTTACCCTATCACCCCGCAGACCGAACTTTCTGAATATATGGCAAAGCAAATGCCTAAACGCGGCGGACTTTGCCTGCAAGCGGAAAGCGAAATAGCTGCCATCAATATGGTTCTGGGCGCCACCGCTTCCGGCGCGCGCGCGATAACCTCTTCGTCTTCTCCCGGAATATCGCTCAAATCCGAAGGCATATCTTACATAGCCGGTTCAGATCTTCCCTGCGTTATAGTAAACGTGCAGCGCGGAGGCCCCGGGCTCGGAGGAATACAGCCCGCACAGTCGGATTACAACCAGGCGACCAAAGCTCCGGGGCACGGCGATCTTCATCTTATAGTGCTCGCGCCCGCATCCGTTCAGGAAATGGCGTCGCTCACAGGGCTCGCGTTCGACTTGGCCGATCAATACCGTATGCCGGCAATGATACTTGCCGACGGCGCGTTGGGTCAAATGATGGAGCCGGTCGATTTTGAAGACCGTACGCCGCGCAGCCTTCCCGAAAAGACATGGGCATGCTGCGGTCACGCCAACAAACGCGAACACAACGTTATAAACAGCTTGTATATCCAGCCCAACGTTCTGGAAGACATAGTAGTTGAACGCTTTAAGCGTTATAAAGAAGTCGAAAAGAACGAAGTCATGTACGAAGAATACATGTGCGAAGACGCGGACGTTGTCATCGTCGCCTACGGCATTACTGCCCGAATAGCAAAATCCGCCGTCAAAGAAGCGCGCGCAAAAGGCGTAAAAGCAGGGCTTTTCCGCTGCATAACGCTTTATCCATTCCCTGCCGAACAGCTTAAATCGCTTTCACTCAAAGTCAAGCGTTTCGTGTCGGTCGAGATGAATATGGGTCAAATGGTCAACGACGTGAAAGTCGCAATAGATTGCCGCGTGCCGGTCACGCATTACGGCAGAACGGGCGGCGTCATACCCACCGTAAAAGAGATCACCGAAGAAATACTGCGCTTATCCGCAATAAAGGAGGGCTGAACATGGTAGTATTCCAAAAACCTCACGCGCTGACAGACGTTCCTTTTCATTATTGCCCGGGCTGCACCCACGGCATAGTGCATCGCCTCGTGGCGGAAGTCATAGATGAGCTCGGCATAGAGGGCGAGACCGTAGGGATCGCGCCGGTCGGCTGTTCCGTGTTTGCTTATAACTATTTTTCCTGCGATATGATCGAAGCTCCGCACGGCAGAGCTCCTGCTGTCGCTACCGGCGTAAAGCGCGCCAACCCGGATAAGACCGTATTTACTTACCAAGGCGACGGCGATCTAGCCGCAATAGGCACTGCCGAAACGGTCCACGTCGGTACGCGCGGCGAGAATATCACCATAATATTCATCAACAACGCCATTTACGGCATGACAGGCGGTCAGATGGCGCCGACTACTCTCTTGGGTCAGGTCACCACTACAACGCCTTACGGGCGCGACAAACATATTCAGGGCAACCCCATAAGGATATGCGAAATGCTTTCCACTCTCGACGGCACCGCATACGCCGAACGCGTTTCCGTCGACTGCGTAAAGAACGTGGTCGCCGCCAAAAAAGCGATAAAAAAAGCTTTCGAGATCCAGCAGAAAAAGTTAGGCCTTTCCATTGTTGAAGTTCTCTCTTCCTGCCCCACAAACTGGGGTCTCACTCCCGAAAAAGCGCTTGAATGGCTGCGCACGAATATGATCGAGCATTATCCGCTCGGAGTCTATAAAGACGTTACCAAGGAGGGGAACTGATATGGCATCCATACTTTTAGCCGGTTTCGGCGGTCAGGGTATACTGTTCGCCGGTAAGCAGCTCGTTTCCGCCGGCATGAACGCCGGAAAAGAGGTTTCCTGGCTTCCTTCTTACGGCCCCGAAATGCGCGGAGGCACCTGCAACTGCTCGGTAAATATCGAAGACGAGCCTGTCGGCTCTCCCCTGGTCACCGAGCCCGATATCCTCGTGGCTTTCAATAAACCTTCGTACGAAAAGTTCTACAAAAGCGTCAAAGAAGGCGGTAAAGTGTTTATCGATTCTTCGCTTATAGATTCAAAGTGCGATCGTACCGATATCACTGCGGAATACATCCCCGCGACCTCGCTTGCCGATATAAGCGGGTTCGTCAAGCTTGCCAACGTCGTAATGCTTGGCTATATAATAAAAAAGACCGGAATCTTCACCAAGGATTATTTCGTGTCATGCCTCAAAGCGTCGGCTCCTAAAGCAAAGCCCGAACTTGCCGAGCTTAATCTTAAAGCGTTCGAGATCGGTTATTCTTATGGCGACTGAACATTTTGTTTCAGCGGTGATTGTCGCCGCGGGCAGCGGAACGCGCATGGGCAGCATAGCCAAGCCGCTTATAAAAATAGGCGGAAAGACGCTGCTCGAACGTGTAGTAGCCGCTTTTGACTCTTGTGAGCGTATCGACGAGATAATAATCGTCGAACGTGAAGCGGGTCAGTTCGACGGTATGGTTAAAGCGAAAAAGCCGCTTAATTTCGTACTTGGCGGCAAGACCCGCGCAGATTCGGTAAAATGCGGAGTAAACGCCGCATCGCGCGCCGACTACGTCTGTATCCACGATTGCGCTCGCCCGTTCATTACGGCTGAGGAAGCAGATAAGCTTATACTCGCGGCGTTTGAGCACGGAGCTTCGTGCGCTTGCACAAAGGTAAAAGACACTGTCAAATACCGCAGCGACGATGAAAAATGCTATTATACCCCGAATCGAGATAATCTGATCGCCGTACAAACGCCACAGGTTTTCAAGAAGAGCATTTGGATCGTCGCCGACGCGATAGCGCGCAAAAACGGCGCGGTGTTCACCGACGATACAGGCGCTGCTGAACACGCGGGGTTCAAAGTGCATTATATAGAATGCTCGTCGGAAAACATAAAGCTCACCGATGCAAACGACGTAAAGATCGCCAAGGCGATATATTTCTTAAAAGAACACGGAGATCTGTAATGAAGATAGGGCACGGTTACGACGTACACAGATTCGGCGCCGAAAACAAGCCGCTCATGCTCGGCTGCACCGAAATACCTCACTCTGTCGGGCTCATCGCCCATTCGGACGGCGACGTAGTCTGTCATGCTCTTTGCGACGCCCTGCTCGGCGCCGCGGGCACACGCGATATCGGCTATTATTTTCCGGATACGGACAATGCGTATTCCGGCGCCTCCGGAGCATATCTGCTCGGGAAGACAGTAGAGATCATACACGGTCTGGGTTATGTTTTCTCATGTGCAGATATCACCGTCGTCGCGGAAAAGCCCCGCCTTTCGCCCCATATCGGCGATATGCGTGCAAATATCGCAGCCGCGCTCGGCGCGGATGCTTCTTGCGTCAACGTAAAAGCGACTACCGAAGAAGGACTGGGCATAGCCGGCAGCGGAATAGCTTGCCACGCGGTATGCCTTTTGGAAAAGGAGAAATAATGAAAACTGTTTTACGCGGCAATATCATCACTCCTCTGCGCGTTATCAACGGCGGCGAAGTAGAGTTTGAAAACGGGATAATAACTTACGTCGGCGTCAGGCGCGAAGACTCCGTCAACGTCATAGACTGCGGCGACAAATACGTTTCACCTGGGTTTATCGACATACATGTCCACGGAGGCGGAGGCGGCGATTTTATGGACGCCGACCTCGATATGTATTCGCGAATATCAAAAGTACATCAGGATCACGGCACTACGACTATGCTCGCGACGACGCTTACTTCGAGCGACGATGAGCTTTTCGCGGTCTTTGAAGCATTCAGAAAATTCAAGAGCGTAAAGCCGGTTTCCTGCCTTTACGGACTGCATCTCGAAGGTCCGTATTTTTCCGACGCTCAAAAGGGCGCGCAGGATCCGCGTTATATCCGGTGTCCCGATCCTTCTCACTACACAAAGATACTGGAAAAAGGCGAAGGCATAATCAAGCGCTGGTCTATCGCTCCGGAACTCAACGGCGCGATGCAGTTGGGGCGTATCCTTTCCGCAAAAGGAATACTCGCCGCCATCGGACATTCCAACGCCGAATACGAAACCGTGCTCGAAGCTTGTGAAAACGGCTATACCCTGCTCACCCATTTTTACAGCGGTATGTCCTCACTTGTACGCAAAGGCGGTTTCCGTATACCCGGGATATTAGAGACCGGATATATGACCGATTCACTCAACGTTGAAATAATTGCCGATGGCTGCCACCTTCCCGCATCGTTACTGCGACTGATATACAGGCATTTCGGCGCGGCGCGTATAGCCGTTATAACCGACGCTCTCCGCGGGGCGGGCACAGATTCCGATAAGATGATAATCGGTTCGCTCAAAGACGGATATGAAGTCGATATAGAAGACGGCGTCGGCAAACTGCCCGACCGTTCCGGTTTCGCCGGGTCGATCGCGACCACAGACCGTTTGGTACGGAATATGATCAAACTCGCCGGAGCCACTGTCACAGACGCGGTACAGATGGCTACTCTTACCCCCGCGCGTATAGCGAACATTCCTCGCAAAGGCGTGCTCAGAGTAGGTTTCGACGCCGACTTGTGTGTGTTCGATGACAATATCAACATAATTGCAACATATATCAAAGGAAACAAGGTGCATTGAAATGAGCATAATAAAAAACGGTACCGTAGGCAAACTTGAATACAGAGTATACGATAACAGGACTAATATGGGCATCGCCGCGGCGGCAGACTGTGCGGCGACGATCAAAAAACTGCTTGAAGAAAAAGATACCTTAAGCATGATCTTTGCCGCGGCTCCGAGCCAAAACGATTTTCTCGCCGCGCTTGTTTCAGACACCTCTATCGATTTCTCGCGCATCGACGCCTTCCACATGGACGAATACGTCGGGCTCGATCCTCACGCACCTCAGGCGTTCGGCCAGTTCTTGCGCGACAGATTGTTTGAAAAGGTAGGTTTCAGATCTGTAAATTACATCAATGGTATGGCGGATGACGCCGACGCCGAATGCGAACGTTATTCCGCACTGCTGAAAGATCATGCCCCCGATATCGTCTGCATGGGTATCGGCGAAAACGGGCACATAGCTTTCAATGACCCGCACGAAGCGTTTTTCTTCGATTCCAAAACCGTCAAAGTCGTTTCTCTGGATGAAAAATGCCGTATGCAGCAGGTACATGACGGCTGCTTTGCAGATATTTCACTGGTACCGACGCACGCGTTCACACTTACCATCCCAACACTTATGGCGCCTGAATACGTTTTCTGCGTGGTCCCCGCTCCCACCAAAGCGGATGCTGTCTATACCATGCTGAACGGCGAAATAGGCGAATACTGCCCGTGCACGATCCTGCGCAGACATAGCAATTCAGTTTTGTATACCGATAAAGATTCCGCCAAAAGGATACTTATATGAGCTTTTCTCCGGTCTGCCTGAGCGAAGGCGTAAGATATACACACGTCGAAACTAACCGCGGGAAAACGGATTCACTGTGCGTTTCGTTCCGTGTTCCGCTCGATCCCGTCAGTCTCGCCGCCGTCACTCTCATTTCAAAGATCCTTATCCGCGGCACGATGAGTTTTCCCGACACAGTCAGCATCTGCCGTGAATGTGAAGATAACTACGGCTGCTCTGTAGATATAGCACACGACAGACGCGGCAGAGAGATCTCGCTCACTTTCATGCTTTCTTATCTTCGCAACAGCTTTGCTTTTTCCGGTGAAGATATTGCCGAACGCGCCGTCAAGCTCCTTTCGGAATTCATTTTTTCGCCGTATCTCATTGACGGAGCGTTTAACGCCGAGTATACCGAACGCGAAAAGACCGCGTTGTGCGCACTTATTTCATCAATAAAAAACAGCAAACCGTCTTACGCGCTGTACAGAGCAAACGCGCTGATGTGCCCCGGCGAACCGATAGCCGTATCGCTGTATGACTCTGCCGACACAGTTCGTTCGCTTACGCCGGAATATCTCGCTTCGTTTTTCGCCGACGTTGTAAAAACAGCGCCGGTAGATATCGTGTACGCGGGGAACGCAGACGTAAACAGAATGCTGGAACTGGTAAACGAACACCTTAAGTTCAGCCCTCGCGCCGTCTGTAAACCGAGTCCGGTCCGCCGCCGTACGCCCGGGCAAGTGCGGACTTTCGTTGAAGAAGCGTCCGCTTCGCAGTCGACGCTCGTTATGGGTTTCCGGCTCGGCGGCGACTTCAACCGAAAGGATTTTAACGATCTTGTCTTGTTCGAGACCGTCCTTTCCCTTTCTCCGGTATCGAAACTGTTTACAAACGTAAGAGAAAAGCTTTCGCTGTGCTACTACTGCTCTTCAAATATCGACCGCCATAATAAGATAATGTATATAAACGCCGGTATCGACTACGCGAACAGCAAAAAAGCGCAAAAAGCCATTTTGAAGCAAATAAAAGACATATCTGACGGAATGATCAGCGCAGAAGAATTCGACAATGCGATAAGCTTCAACGTTATCGCAAACAAAGCCATCTGCGACGACGCCTCTTCTCTCAGCCAATTCTACCTTTCGCAAGTGCTGCGCGGCGTTTATCTCACTCCGGAAGATGAATGCGATCTTTTCAAGAAGAAAGGCGTAAAAGGCCTTATCAGGGTCGCAAAAAGAATTTCATTGGATACGGTCTATATCTTGAAAGGCAACTTTGATGCAAATAACCAGAAAGAGCTTTGAAAGCACCGACGAAAAATACACCCGCGTTGTGTTCGATAACGGGTTTACCTGTTATATCATCCCCAAAGACGTTAACTCGCCCTATGCGGCTATAGGAGTCGATTTCGGCGCAAGCGACACGCTTTGCAAAGAGACCGGCGAAGAATTCCCTGTTGGAACGGCGCATTTTTTGGAACACAAGATGTTCCAAACAAAAAACGGCGATGCTTTCGCTTTATTTGCAGATCGCGGCGCCGCGTCTAACGCATATACCGCAAGCGACAAGACCGTATATAATTTTTCCTGTACCGACAATTTATACGAAAACCTTGATATATTATTGGATATGGTTTTCAACGCGCACTTCACCAAGAAATCGGTCGAAAAAGAAAAAGGCATTATTGCCCAGGAAATAAAAATGTACGCCGATAATCCGCGTTGGAGATGCTACCGCAGCTTGCTGGAGCTTATGTACGGAAAAAGCCCCGTCAGCTCTGACCCGTGCGGGACCGTAGATTATATATATTCAGTCACCCCCGAATTGCTGAACAGATGCAGAAAAGCAGCTTACTCGCCTGATAAAATGGTCCTTTGCGTCTGTGGCAACGTTGATGAGCAAAAAATAATAGAACTCACGCAAAAAGCGATTTCCGGCGTAAGATCCGGTAAAGGCGGAACTTTTTATCCGCCGAATATCTCCCGAAAGCCGGCGGGATCCAGAAACGCCGTCTACGGCGACGTATCATCGCCCGTTTTCAATATGGGGATACGGCTCGACACGCCGGGGCACATAGTCAGCGCCTATGAATTCGCCGCCGTGGAAATAATCATGAACCTCCTGTACGGAAAGTCTTCCGATCTTTATTCCGAACTTTATGTCAAAGGACTTTTTGAAACGATCGGCGACGATTGCCAGACTTCGCGCAACACTTTCTTCGCCACGGTGTCTGGTGTTTCTGCCTACCCGGACGCGTTCAGAGCTTCTGCGTGCGAAAAAATACTAGAATACGCCGAAAAAGGGTTTTCGCAAGAAGATTTCGACCGCACAAAAAAAGCAATTTACGGCGACCTTGTCTTCAGCTGCGAATCTCCTGAAAGCGTTTGCGATTCTGTAATATCCTTTCATATGGAAGGCGACGACTTTTTCGAATACCCTGCCACGGTCGCGTCCGTAAAAAAAGAAGACGCCGAAATGCTGCTGAAAAATCGTTTTCTGCGTGAAAATATATGTATTTCCATAATTTTCCCCAAGGAGGAAGAAAAATGACGACTAATACGATCGGCTTCCCACTGTTCGGCCTTGAATTCACTGTCAACGAAACTGCGTTCACGGTTTTCGGCATCAATGTTCAGTGGTACGGTATCATCCTTACCATAGGAATCATTCTGGGTTTTCTGTATTTTTACAGACGCACCGTAAAGATCGATAAGATACCCGAAAACGACATACTCAATATAGCTCTGTTTGCCATTCCAATTGCCATAATCGGCGCGCGCTTAACATACGTCGTTACGAGTTCCGACAAATTCGAAACATTCTGGGACGTGATAAACATACGCAACGGCGGTATAGCTGTATACGGTTCGATCCTTTTCGGGCTGCTGACAATACTTGTCTACTGTAAAGTAAAAAAGATCCCGTTCCTGCGTGTTATCGACGCCGCCGCCCCCGCAATGATGATCGGTCAGATCATAGGCAGATGGGGCAACTTTATGAACGGCGAAGCGTACGGTTATTCTAAAAACGTCGATACCTGGCCGTTTCGAATGACAATAGTCGAAAAGAAATACGTCGACGGCGTTCTTGTCCGCACCGGTGATATGATTATAGCGCACCCCACTTTCCTTTACGAATCGCTATGGAACCTTCTGGGGTTCATTCTGATATCTTACGCTTATAAGCACAAAAAGAAAGACGGGCAGATCGTACTACAGTATTTTGCATGGTACGGGCTCGG
>CACYCI010000039.1 GCA_902772845.1 uncultured Ruminococcus sp. | reverse complement strand
CGAGCAGGGGCGCGCATACGAAAAGATCACCTGTGGCGGCACCTACAGGCACATCCGCGACGCGATGACCGTCCGCGTGAACGACGAGGGCTGGAAGAGATCAAAAAAGTATCAGGCGCTTTCGGATTATGAAAAAAAGGCGCTTATGGGCTTTATAAACGAATCGGTGCTGAACGCCTACCGCGAATGGGTGGAGGATGGAAAGACGGTGCCGCTTGAAGATGTTATCGCGCTGACCAACCGCCTTGTGCTCGGCGGCGTGAACGGCTTTTTCCAATAAGCTTTTCACCTATAACATCATATAAAAAACAGCGGCGGGGAGCTTTGCTCCCCGCTTTTGTTACAGCATTGCGGAAATACGAACGTAATGGTTTCTTTTCTTTACCGTATTGAAACGTTCACATTTATATGCTAAAATGTTTTTATACGATAGCCGTCAATTCACAACAGAAAGAAGGCGCGGTATGAAAAAGTTCTTGTTTCCGATATTATGCGTTTTGATCATTTCCATCTTATTTCAAGTACCTGCGTACGCAGATATGGGGCCAAAGCCGTCCGTGAGCGTATCATTCGAAAATTTGGATGAAGGCCCGTGCTATGCGACGCTTCTTGCAAAAAGCGATTCGACAGGGCCGTACAGCGTGCACGGCGGGCAAAAGGAACACATTATCGCTGCTTCCGGTATAAGCGAAGACATATGGCGTGCGTTTGCCGGATACGACGACACGGATGGGTATTATTTCCTTTGGACCGTATGGAAAGTGGACGTGAGCAAAAAACTGACGTGGGGTTATTACCCGCCGGATACGTTCAAAATACTTCTGTATTATCCGGATACCGGCAGGTTTGCGGTCAGCGGCGTATGCGAACGATACGCTTTTGATTCGTATTTTACCGCTGACGCTTCCGGCGGCGGATCTTATGACATGACTGTGCGAAAATCTTACCTGTGGCTGCCGGAAGTGATTTCACTTGTCGTAAGGATCATTGTGACGATAGCAGTCGAAATACTTATAGCTTTGCTGTTCGGGTTCAAGAGCAGGGAAGAATTGATGTTTATTGCGATCGTTAACATAGTTACTCAAGTTATATTGAACGTCCTGCTGAATATCATCAACTTCAGATCGGGGCTTTTGGCGTTTTTCATTTACTACGTTTTGCTTGAATTCGTCGTGTTCACAATAGAAGCGGTCGTTTACTCGGTATTCTTGCGGAAGAGATCCGTAAAAGCAAAGCCGGTACTGATATATCCGTTATACGCATTGGTGGCGAATGCAGTTTCGTTTGGCGCGGGAGCATTCATCGCCTGCTTCGTCCCCGGTATAGTCTGATAAACGGAACACGTCTATCCGCGCACATATATCACGCCGGCGCTGAGCCCCACGGCGAATAACTGAATAAAAAACAGCCCTGCGGAGATCCCGCAGGGCTTTTGAACGTTTATATGGCGCTCATTCCCGGACACCGTCTTCTTTGGGCAGCTTTCGGAAGAATATCACGGCGAACACTGCGGCGAACGGAACGGAAAAGAGCAGAGAGACCGGCTGTGCCTCCTGTATTCCGACGAGTCCGCGCAATTCGGAAAGTATGAGCAGCGCGGGGATGAAGAACAGACCGCTCCTAAGCGAAGAGAGCACGCTTGCGCCCAACCGCTTACCCGTGCTTTGGTAAAGCATTTCGATCACCATGCAAGGCGGCAGCACAACGGTCGCCATCGCCTGCAGTCTAAGCGCCCGCGTACCTATATCTATGACTTTTGCGTCATCCCTGAAAACCGATATCAGCACTCCGGAAAAAATAATGAGCGCGGAACAGCTGACTATGATAAAGGCTTCAGATACAAGGCAGGTAAATCTGAACGCCCTGCGCAGCCGGGAATACTTTTTTGCGCCGTAATTGAAAGCAGAGACCGGCTGGAAACCCTGCCCGATACCCAACGCGACCGAAAAAGCAAAGAAAATGATGCGTGAAACTATGCTCATGGCAGCGACCGCTTCGTCACCGTAAACGGCGCACCGGCTGTTGAGCATGACTGTTGTTATACTGTTCAACGCCTGCCTTAGCAGACTCGGAAAACCGGTCGCCGCTATGTTCCCGAGTATTCCCGGAGTTACCTTGGCTG
>CACYCI010000038.1 GCA_902772845.1 uncultured Ruminococcus sp. | reverse complement strand
CTACGTCGGTTTCGTTTTCGGCGATGATCTCGAGATAGTATTCGAGGTCTTCAAGATTGGTCATCGTGCCGGCGTCGATATTGTATTTGTCAAGATATTCCTTATCGAAAACTATGTATTCGTATTCGCCTATGCCCTTGTTCATGGGAACGCCGTAGGTCTTGCGGGTGCCTTTGGAGTTGGTGACCTTGGCTGCGTCGAGGAACGTGGGGTAAACGTAGTCGCGTATGATCTTTGCTTCGCTGGTGAGCTTGTCATCTATCGCGGCAAGGAGGTCTTTGCCGACTAAGTCGATATATTTGTCGTAACCGAGCACGAGGAAGATGTCGAGTCTGGGCGCATCAAAATCCAACACATAGTATTCTTCGCCGCGTTCCATCCTGTCGATCGTGTCCTGAAGGTAATCGATATAATCGTCGCCGGTGAAAACGCCGTCTTCGCCGATGTACGGGCTGAGAGATTCATCTGCGGATTCGACCGTTTCGGCGGAAGATTCCGCTTCGGAATTGTTTTTATTGCCTTTGTTTTTGTTCTTGTTCTTTCTTTCTTCGTCGTAAAGCCGGCATTCTTCAAGCTTCTGTTCGATAAGCGCGTCATATTCGTCCGGCTCGACCATTATCAGCTTAAGGCAAAGCTTTTTTTCGTTGAAAAGCAGGCGGTTGAGCGCAAGCTCGACCTCTTTCTTTGCCAGCTCGGTAGTGCCTTTTTCGCAAATGGTATACAGAGTGTATATCTTCGCGGACTCTTCTTCGATCTCGGTGTCGTTGCTGCATGAAGTCAGGATGAGCGTCGAAACCGTCATGACGAAGATGAGCAAGAGGGAAATCAATCTTTTCATCATTTGGGGACCTCCATATCTGTGCGGAATTATACATATTTAATATACACTAAAACGGCATTATTGTCAAGAGCAAAAACCGAATTCCCGCTTAGTCGTTTGCACATTTCTTTGCACGCGTTTTTGTAAAAAATAACGAAAAACGTAAAGCAAGTCAATAAAATATGATTTATACATAAAAATAGTGTTGTTTTTTCATATTTTTTATAGTATAATTAAGCAAAGGAGGTATTTGAATGAACAAGACGTATAATGTTTCCGGTTTCAATATAAAAGATATGGACAAAAAGAGAGTTGTCCGGTGGGTCCTGATCGCGGCCGCGGCGGTTATACTGATTGCTCTCATATCGACATCGTTCTATACTGTCAGCGACAAAGAAGTGGCCGTGGTGACGACTTTCGGCAAGGTCAGCGCCGTTAAAGGCGCCGGTATACATTTCAAGCTCCCGTTCGGGATGCAGAAAGCGTACCACGTCGCCACAAACGAGATCAAGAGCCTTGAGATAGGTTACCGTTCGGATAACAACACGAGTATACTCGAAGAAAGTATGATGATAACGGGCGATTTCAATATCGTCAACATAGATTTTTTCGTCGAATACCGGATATCGGATCCCGTTCAGTATCTTTTCTCGGCTGACGATCCCGAATCCATGCTCAAAATGCTCATCCAAAGTCAGATCCGCAACGTTATAGGGTCGTACGAGATCGATCCCATACTTACCGGCAGCAAGGAAGAGATACAGACTAAGATAAAGGATCTCACTCTCGACGAGCTTGAGAATTATCAGATAGGTCTGGCGCTGGTGGATATAAAGATCCAGGATTGCGAACCGCCCACAAAAGCCGTCAGCGAAGCGTTCGCCGCGGTCAAGAACGCGGATTCCGGCGCCAAGACGGCGGTCAACAATGCTAACGCCTATAAGAACGCAAAAGAGGCGGAAGCAGAAGCAAAGATCAACCAGATACTTGAAAACGCCGAATATTTAAAACAGGCGCGCGTCAACGAGGCAAAAGAAGAAGTCGCCATGTTCAACGCCATGTACGAAGAATACGCAAAATACCCCGCCGTGACAAAAAGCAGAATGTATTACGAGTTCATCGAGACCGTGCTACCGGGGGTAAAGGTGTATATAGACGCTTCTGAAAGCGGCACGGTAAAGCTTTTGCCCTTGGAAGAAATGATGGGAGGTAACGACTGATATGAAAAAAGCCGTAAAATGGATCATCGCGGCGCTCGCGTTGGTCGCAGTTATCGCCGTTTCCGATATGTTCTACACCGTGCGCGAGGACCAGCACGCTCTCGTCACGCGTTTTTCAAAGGTAGTCCACACCGAATCCGAAGCGGGCGTCCATATGAAACTCCCGTTCGTGGACGACGTCGTCTATTATTCAAAAGCCGCTCAGCTTTACGATATCAATCCTTCTGCGGTCTACCTCAAAGACAAGACCGCTATGATAGTTGACAGTTTCCTCACCTGGCGCATAACAGATCCGCTTCTGTTCCATACCAAGGTGTCGGGCAGCATTTCAGAAGCGCAGGTGCGTCTCGATTCCATCGCTTACAACAACACCAGGGCAAAGCTCGGCAACTATAACCAGGAAGACATTGTCAACACCGACGATCCGGCCGAACGCAACGCTATTTACGAAAATATCGCCTCCTACATAAAGCAGGAAGCGACACAGTACGGTATAGAAGTGCTCGACGTCAAGATCAAGCGCTTCGACCTGCCAGAATCCAACGAAAACGAAGTGTATAACCGCATGATATCCGAACGCAACCAGATCGCCGAGCAGTACCGTGCTCAGGGCGAGACCGCGGCGGCGTTGATAATAAACGCGGCCGACCGCAGTTACAACACCGGCATTTCCGACGCCCGGCTAAAAGCCGAACAGCTCGCAGCCGAAGCCGAGGCGGAATATATGCGCATCCTTTCCGAAGCGTATTCAACGCCGGAAAAGACAGAATTCTATTCTTTCGTCCGCGCCATCAACGCGCTCAAGGTTTCGCTCGGCAGCGGTGAAAAGACCGTGATACTCGGCAAAGACAGCATTATCGCCAAAATGCTTTCGGGCGAAAACGTAAATGGATAACGCGAAATACAGGCGCATATTTTCTTCGCTCCCCACGCTCAATACCGAACGTCTCGTGCTCAAACGTATCGTCCCGGAAAACGCGGAGGATATGTACGAATACGCTTCAAGGCAGGACGTGACGCGCTTTCTGTTATGGTCGCCTCACGTCAACCTGCGCGAGACAAAGGGGTACATAGAGTATCTTCAGCGCGAATACCGCAAAGGGAATTACGCCGATTGGGGCATCACTTTGCGCGACAGCGGCAAGTTCGTCGGTACGATCGGCTTTGCAAATCTCGATCTTACCAATAACTGGGGCGAGCTCGGTTACGTGCTCAATCCGGAATACCACGGCAGAGGCATAATGACCGAAGCGCTTGGCGCAGTGCTGGAACTCGCTTTTCGCGAGCTTTCACTGCACAGGGTGCAGCTGCGGATTATGGACGGCAACACGGATTCTCAAAAGCTGGCGCGCCGCATGGGCTTCGTGTACGAAGGTATGCAGCGCGGATCGGTCCTTGCGAAGGGAAGTTATCGCGACGTCCACATATTTTCGAAGCTCGCCGAAGATTATTTCTCCGAAAAGCGCGCGGGCACAGTGCGAATATAAAGGCGAAAAAAAGCCGATTCGTGCGAATCGGCTTTTTCGTACAGATCCAATATAATCAGTCGGCTTTGGAAACCTTGCCGCTTCTTAAACAACGGGAGCAAACGTAAACTGTCTTGTTGGTGCCGTCAACG
>CACYCI010000037.1 GCA_902772845.1 uncultured Ruminococcus sp. | reverse complement strand
CGGCGCGCTCGTGCGCAAGGACCGGGGCGCGGGGTGGAAAATATTGAATACGACGGGCAAAAGAGTAGCCGCCGCGGCGCTTGCGCTGGTGATAGTTGCCGCCGCCGCTATAGGCGTTATGGCTTTACGCGGCGAAGACGAAAACATACTTTACCGTTCCGAAAACGGCGATGTAGTGGTGCGAGCAGTAAAGCCGCTGGAAGACCTTTCGCGTACCAGGATGTTATGGCAAGCCGTTACCGCGGAACAATTATACAGCGCGGCGGAAGTGTTTATAGGAACGATCGAAAAAATCGACGAGGTCGAAATAACGTATGAACTTATGGGTTTGTCCGTTACGAGCTACAGGTCGCTTCTTACGGTATCGGTAGACGATATAATAAAAGACGACGGGAAAATCGTTAAAGGCGATACTGTTAAAGTCGTGTACGGACTGTCTTCATATATGACGCTTGAGGACGGAACGTACGCAAAAGAAGGCGAACGGCACGCGTTTTTCCTCCGCAGAACCTCTGACAAAGACTCTGAACTCGATCTTGCTTTGTCGAATCTTGCGGAATATACGTATATAACCAACGGGCACACTTTTGTCCCGATAAATGAGCCGCAGGATACGGAACTTTTAAACGTATTGGGCGCAGAAAAAGAGATCAGCGGTGAGGCGTTTATTCATACATTAAAGCAGTTTTACAGCGGTGACGGCGCCAACGTGCTTTACCGTTCGGAAAACGGCGACTTTGTCGTGCGTAAAGTCGAACCGCTGGAGAAACCTATTTACTATAATTTAGAGTGGTCGGAATTATCAGAAGAAAGGTTTAAAAGTATACCGGAAGTGGTAACCGGTACTATAACAGACATTTCTGAGATATCGGTTTCTTATGAGTATATGGGGCAAGGTGTGATCACGGATTATTACTCTCTGCTTACAGTAGCTGTGAACGATACGATAACAGGCGAACTTACAAAAGGGAAAACGGTCAAGGTGATTTTTGAACTCTCTACATATCAGATGGATGAATCAAATATTTATCCCGAAGTGGGAAAAGAATACGTTTTCTTCCTTCGTGACACATCCACTCTTGGCAAAGCATATGATTATTCGACGATCGCTGAATATACTTACTGCGTTCGACCTACATGCCTCGTTCCTATAGATGAGCCGCAAGATCCGGAGTATCTCGCGTTTATCGGCGCCGAAGAAGGAGCACACGGAGAAAAATACATTAGTGATTTGAGGGAATTCTATGAATAAACGTTTGACTACTGCGATAATAGCGTTATTAGTGCTGGTATCAGTGTACGATCACAATTTACCCAAATTTTGATTTATCCTCGCATACGTATGATGGTAAGATACGAACTATTGCTCACGAACTTGGGCACGTTTATGGACTCGGCCACGTCACTTTTACAAGCAGCAGCATTATGTATGATGGGTACAGTACTACAAAAAATGTTACTTCACAAGACATCTGGGGAATGAAGGTCGTAACGCACGCCCATATTCATGGTACGCTCTTTATGGGCACATACGAGGTCGTAAACGCGTCGTATCATGATATCACCTGCAATTCCTGCCATGGAAAAATCAGGCGCGTGCATTCTCCTAACGGATCCGGAGTCTGCGCGTGCGGATATACCGGGCCGTTCCTGTATCCTTAAAAACCCGGCGGCGCTCTAAAAACGCCGATCCGCTCATATCCTCCTATGAACGTTTTCCTCCGCGCGTCGGCGAAACAGTGCGGCGCGCGGGATTTTTTATTGACATTCCGGCCGAAAGGGTATAGAATAGACGTATAAAAACAAAGGAAAGGTATTTATATATGGAACGCGAATACACACTTAGGTCGGGCAAACTTGCCTTTACGGTCTCCGCTGGCGGCGACCGCTGCCGCTGGGAGGCGGAAGGCACCCCGATGCAGGCGAGCGAAAACGCCGATTTCTGGCGCGCGTACCTTGACGACGGTTACGAGCGCGAAATGACCGTTCGCTCATCCGCACAGAGCGGCAAAGCGACGCTCAACGGCGACACGCTCACCGTAGAATACGAAAAGCTCGTCACAGACGGCGGAAAAAAGTTCGACGTGTCGCTCACAATCACGGTAAAGGCGTGCGTCAGCACCCGCGCGGGCTTTTCGTTTTCGGCTTCGGTGCGCGGCTGCGCGGGAGTGCGCGTGAACGAGCTGCAGCTGCCGTTCGTCGACCTGTTCAAGGCGTGCGACGACGTGCGCGAAAACGACGTGTTTTACCACGTCAACGGTCTGGGCTGGACCATAAACGACCCGTGGGAGCGCATTAAAAAGACCTGCCACACCGAATATATTTCTTCCGACAACCATGTTATATGGAACGCCATGCGCTACCCCGGCGACGCCGCCATGAGCTGGTTCGGGCTTTCGACCGGCGGAAAATTCCTTTATATGGGCAGGCACGACAAAGACCTTAAGATCTGCGTGCTCGCGGCTGGCGTTTCGCCCAGAGGCGGCGAAAAGCGGCTCATTATCACGATAGCGCATTTTCCGTTCGCAAAGGGCGGCGAGACCGTCCGCACGAGCGAATGCTTTGTGGCGCTTTGCGACGGCGGCTGGGAAAACGGTTCGGATATCTACGGCGCTTACGCGCGCGCAAACTGGTATACTCCGCCTGCCGTCCCCGAATGGGTCAAGAATATCACCGGCTGGCAGCGCATAATACTGCGCCACCAGTTCGGAGAAAAGATATTTGAATACAAAGACCTTCCGCGTATATACGACGAGGGCGCGAAATGCGGGCTGAACATGCTCATGGTGTTCGGCTGGTGGAAGGGAAGGTTCGATAACGGCTACCCCGTCTACGAGCCCGACGAGGGGCTCGGCGGCGCCGAAGAGCTTAAAAAAGCAATAAAGGCGGTACAAAAGAAAGGCGGCTACGTCGCGCTCTACACAAACGGCCAGCTCATAGACGTCAATACCGATTACTACCGCACCGTCGGCAAGGACGTCTGCCGCATAGATATAGACGGCAACGACTACCGCGACCACTACCGTTTCGGAAACGACGGCTTCACGCTCCGCGCGTTCGGTTACAAATCGTTCGTCACCGCCTGCCCCGCCAACGACGAATGGCAGCGTATGCTGTTGGAGCACGAAAGGATCAAATTCGAATACGGCTGCGATTCGGCGTTTTTCGACCAGATCGGCGGCGCCGCCCCTCTGCCCTGCTTCAACGAAAAACATCTGCACGGCGCGCGCGCCGACGAATGCGAAAAATGGCGCGTACAGGCGTTCAAAAATATGTTCGCCGCCTGCCCCGAAGGGAAGGCCATAGGCACCGAAATGGTCAACGACATGGTGCTTTCCTACGTCCATTACATCCACGGCATACAGATCGGCGCGGTCTATGTGCCCGGCTGTTTCCCGGAAATGTTCATGCGCACGTTCCCCGAAGTCATACAGACCGACCGTTTCGTCCACGACGCCAAGCCCGACACAGACGCTTCGCTCGCAAACGCTTTTGTGCACGGGTTCCGGCTGGACGTTTCGCCGTGGCGCGGCCGCGCCCATATAGGCGAGCTCCCGGATCTGGCGCAGAAGATACGCGCGCTGCTTTCGCTAAAAGAAAAATACCGCCGTTTCTTCTACGAAGGCGCCTACGTTTACGACCGCCCGGCGTCGCTACCGGCGTGCGTCAAGAACGGCTGCTTCGTTTCCGGCTCCGACCGCATCTACACGCTGTGGAACGATTCGCAGTCGGAACAGACATTTGAACTCTGCGGCAGCAGAGTTACGCTCGCGCCGCAGGAAACGTGTGTGTTCGAAGCATGATCCACAGACTTTTTGCCGCGAAAAAGCGCTTCCGTCCATACAACGCCGGAAGCGCTTTCGTATATATCGTTG
>CACYCI010000036.1 GCA_902772845.1 uncultured Ruminococcus sp. | reverse complement strand
CGTTATCCTGCTCTGCGGAGCCCGGACTTTCCTCACGGCAAGACCTTTCGGTATGTTGCCGCGCGATTGTTCGGAACAGTTTGTCACGCTTATATTATAGCACACACAGCGTGGTTTGTAAACGGATATTTTTTATATTTTTTGTGTTGATTATTTGGACTGTCTGTTATATAATAGGATGAATATGATTTTGGAGTGTGAATTACGCTTGCAAAAGGACGAACTGCCTTTTGAAAAAGGCAAACGCATAGGTTTTATAGGTCTGGGGCGTTCCAATATGCCGGTGGCGCAGCTGCTGCGGTCGCAGGGGTTTGATGTTTCCCTGCGCGACAAAAAAGCCATGCCGCCGATAGAGGGCTTTGAATGCTTTTTCGGCGACGGTTATCTTGAAAACATATACGAAGACGTGCTTTTCCTGGCGCCCGTGCTGCGCCCGGACATACCCGAGGTGCTCGCCGCGCGCGAACGCGGAGTTTACGTCACCACCGAGATAAACGAATATCTGCGCCGCCGCAAAGGAAAAGTCATAGCGATCACCGGAAGCGACGGAAAGACTACCACGACCACGCTGATAAACGAGATCCTCAAAGCTTCCGGAGTAAAGACGATACTCGGCGGCAACATAGGCATAAATCTGCTCACGCACATATATGAAGAAGACGAAGACACCGTTACGGTGTGCGAGCTTTCTTCGTTCCAACTCATGAAGATCTGCCATTCGCCCGACGTGGCTGTTATAACCAACATTTCGCCCAACCATTTGGATTGGCACAAGGACATGGCGGAATACATAGAAGCCAAAAAGAACATCTTCAAATTCATGCAGAGCGGCAAAGTGGTGCTTTGCGGAGACGACGCCACGTCCAACGGATTTGCTGACGAGATAAAAGTGAGCAAGGTGTTCACATCCGGCACGCGCGTTCTGAACGACGGAGTGTATTTCGACAGCGAAGGCATATACGCTTTCGGCAAAAAAATACTCGACGACAGCGATATCCTCATCCCCGGCAGGCATAACCGCTATAACTACGCCGCAGCGATCGCCGCGACATGGGGGCTTGCTGACGAAGAAGCGATACGCCGTGTGGCGCGGACTTTCCCCGGCGTGAAGCACCGCATACAGCTCGTGCGCGAAAAAGACGGCGTGCGCTGGTACAACTCGTCTATAGATTCTTCGCCCACACGTACCGCCGCCGCGCTCAATTCTTTTGCGCAAAAGGTCATCGTTATTGCCGGCGGGTACGACAAGCACATACCGCTTGAACCGTTGGGCGAGCTTTTCGAGCGCAAGACCAAAGCCGCTATCCTTATGGGCGTTACCGGCAAAAAAATAAATGAAATACTGCACGACACCGGATATACCGGTAAGATCGAGACCGCGTCTTCTATGCAGGAAGCGGTAGAAATAGCGCATTCGCTGGCGCGTGAGGGCGACACAGTGATCCTTTCCCCCGCCGCCGCCAGCTTTGATATGTTCAAAGACTTTGAAGAGAGAGGAGAAAAGTTCGTTGAATGCGTAAACGGACTTTGAAACGAGCATGGAAAGAATTTTTGACCTTGCGCGGGCGCTGACCGCGCTGCCTTCGGTATCCGGCTGCGAAGAGCAGGCGTTCGAAGGTCTTAAAGGGATCTGCGCCGGAATGTTCGACGAATCGTACACAAATCCTGCGGGATCGTTTATCGGGATAGTACGCTGCGGCAAACCGAACGCCAAAGCGCTGCTGCTCGACGCACACCTTGACGAGATAGGATTTATAGTTTCGCAGGTGTTCGACGACGGATTTTTGGCTGTGGTACGGGCAGGCGGAGTCGATCCGCGCGTGCTTTCGGCATCCGAAGTGATCATCTACGGCAAGAAGCCCGTAAAAGGGGTGTTCATATCCAAACCGCCGCATCTTCAGGAGCCGGGCGAATCGGCTAAAAAGATAGAGCTTTCGGACCTTTATATAGACACGGGGCTCAGCGGCGAAGAGCTGAAAAAGCTTGTTAAAACAGGCGATTTCTGCGAATCGGTATCGCCCGCGGTAAAGCTTGAAAACGGATTCATGATGGCGAAATCGCTCGACGACAAGATCTGCATAGCGCAGATACTGCGAGCGCTTGAACTGATAGACCGCAAAAAGCTGAGCGTGGATATTTACTGCCTGTTTTCCGCCGGCGAAGAGATCGGCGGCAAGGGCGCGATCACCGGCGCTTACGGCATAGACGCCGATTACGCCGTTGCGTTAGACGTCTGCAACGTATATATGCCCGACGGAAGAAAAACGCTGGAAAACATCCGTCCCGGCAAAGGCTGCGTCATATCGTATTCTTCCACCACCAACCGCGCACTCACCACGCGTCTGGTAAACACCGCAAAGAAACACGCCATTCCGTTCCAGCTCCGCGGTGAGCCCGGCCGCACCGGCACGAACGCGCATTATTTGCAGATATCACGCGCGGGCATACCCTGCACCAACCTTTCCATGCCGCTGCGCTATATGCATACTCCGGTGGAAATAATAGACCTTAAAGACGTGCTGACGGGCGCGAAGATAGTCGCCCGTTTTGCCGAAGAGCTCGGAGGTGAGGATAATGGCTGAACTGCTTGAAAAAATGTGCAGCGCCTTTGGTCCTTCGTCATGCGAAGACGAGGTGCGCGATATAATAATCGACGCCGTCAAGCCCTACGCCACTTCGCTGCGCGTAGACAAATGCGGCAACCTTGTAGTATTCAAGCAAGGGAAAAAGCGCCGCGAACACAAGTTGTTGCTTTCGGCGCACATGGACGAAGTCGGCTTCATGGTCACCGCTATCAGCAACGAAGGGTTCGTCCTGTTCGACACCGTGGGCGGGATAGACCGCCGCGTGGCTTCCGGCAGACGGATAATACTCGGCGACAAGCGTATGCCCGCGGTCATCGCCGCAAAAGCGATCCATTTGCAGACCGCCGAAGAGCGCGGTGTGGTTCCGCCGGTAGACAAAATGTTTATAGATATCGGCTGCCGCAACCGCAAGGACACGCTCAACCGCGTGACTCCCGGGGACTTAGCGGTCTTTGAGCCGAATTTCGAGCGTTTCGGTACCTGCAAAATAAAATCCAAAGCCATTGACGACCGTTTCGGCTGTTGGGCGCTGTGTGAGCTGATAAAACGCGAGCCGGAATACGACACCTATTTTGCGTTTGTTACCGCCGAAGAAGAGGGCTGCCGCGGCGCTATGAACGTTGCCTATTCCGAGCGCGCAGACCGTGTAATAGTTGTCGAAGGAACTACTGCCGGGGATATCCATGGCGCTCCCGAATCCAAGCTCGCGTGCATACTAGGTCAGGGCGCGGTAGTCTCTTTTATGGACAACGGAACGGTGTACGACCCCGCAGTCGTACGCAAGGTCGTACGGCTCGCCGAAAAGCACGGCGTGAAATACCAGCTTAAGAATCTTGTGGCCGGCGGCAACGACGCACAGGCATACCAGCGCAGCGCGCTCCCCGCAAAGGTGGCGGCAATATCCGCGCCGGTGCGCTATATCCATTCCGCGTGCTCTGTCGCTGACGAACGCGATTTTGAAGAGATAATAAAACTGCTCGATGTTCTTATGAACGAAAGCGATATTTACGAAGGGGACGAATAAAATGTATAACACTATAAAAAAATACATATCCTGCTTTTCCGTTACCGGTAACGAAAAATACCTCGCCGACGTCATAGCTGAAGACATGGCGCCGTACGTCGATTCCGTAATGACGGATCCGATGGGCAACCTTATATGCCTTAAAAAGGGCAAAGACGGCAGCAAGCGCATGATGTTCGCCGCGCATATGGACGAGATAGGTTTTGTGGTAACTTACATAGAAAAGAACGGCTATATCCGCGTTGCCAACGTAGGCGGCATAAACGCGGTCGCCTCTTCCGCGCACGAAGTCGAATTCATAAACGGCACAAAAGGCGTGCTGGTTTTTGAAACGGGCTGTACGGAATACAACGTCAAAAAGCTTTACGTTGATATAGGCGCAAAAGACAGAAAAGAAGCCGAACGCAAAGTCCATATAGGCGATTATCTCGCGCTGACGCAGCATATCACCCGTCTGAACAACCGCCGCATAGCCGCAAAGGCGATGGACGACCGTTTGGGCTGCGCAGTCATAGCCGAAGCGGCAAAGCTGATAAAAACGCCTGCATACGATACGTATTTTGTTTTTACCACTCAGGAAGAAGTCGGCTGCCGCGGTGCCAAAGCCGCTGCAAACGCCATTCTGCCGCTTTACGGCATAGCTTGCGACGTTACCCCGACCTACGACACTATTGGCGCTACAGGCGGAGAAGTTGCTCTCGGCGGCGGCGCGGCGGTAAAGGTCAAAGACTCTTCGGTAATATGCTCTAAAAAGGTCGTAGACCGTCTTGCCTCGCTCGCCGAAAAACACGGCATCAAATATCAATACGAAGTGCTCATCGCCGGCGGCACCGACACGTCGTCCATGCAGGTGGCGGGCGCAGGTTGCTACGCCGGCTGCATATCTGTACCGTGCAGATACGTGCATCAGCCCGTAGAGACCGTAGACCTTAAAGACTGTGAAAACTCTGCAAAACTCTTTGCCGCGATAGCCGAAGAAGGGTTTGAAGAATGATAAGCGAAAAACTCATCTCTCTGGCCGCCGAATGCGAAAAAGAGCTTGCCGACATTTTTGCCGAGCTCGACCGCATTTCTTATGCGAATACCGAAAAAGTCCTGCACGCGTTTGCGGAAGAAGGGCTTTCGGAACGGCATTTCAACCCCACCACCGGTTACGGCCACAATGACGACGGGCGTGACCTTGCAGACCGCCTTTACGCACGCGTGATGGGGTGCGAAGCCGGTTTCGTACGGCACAACATAGTTTCCGGCACGCACGCAATAGGTATAGGTCTTTTTGGGCTTTTGCGCCCGGGCGACACGCTTTACGCCGCGAGCGGAAGACCTTACGACACTCTTGAGCCCGTAATAGGGTTCAACAACGAACCCGGCTCGCTCGCCGATCTGGGCGTAAAATACCGCGAAACGCCGCTTATAAACGGCAAATATCTTGATATTCCCGAAATTGTCAGGACAGTTTACGAAGATAAATCAATAAAAGTAGTACACGTTCAGCGTTCCAAGGGGTACGCTTCACGCCGGACTCTTACCGCCGAAGAGATAACCGCGCTTTACAAGGCGGTGAAAGCCGTGCGCGATGTTTACGTCTTTGTGGATAACTGCTACGGCGAATTCACCAACGTTGCGGAACCGCGCGCCGATCTTATAGTCGGCTCGCTCATAAAGAACATAGGCGGCGGTATGGCGGAATCCGGCGGATACTGCTGCGGATCGGCGGAATGTGTAGATCTTGCCGGCACGCGGCTCACCGTTCCCGGTCAGGGTTACGAAGAAGGCGCGTCGCTCGGGCAGAACAAAAACATAATCAAAGGTCTGTTCTACGCGCCGCACACCGTTGCAAACGCCAAAAAGACGGTACATTTCGCCGCGCTGCTTTTCCAAAAGCTCGGCTACGAAGTCTCACCCGGACCGTTTGAAATGCGCGAAGACATCGTTCAGATCATTTCCATGCGCACGCCGGAAAAGCTCATTGCGTTCTGCCGCGGGATCCAGGCGGGGTCACCGGTAGATTCTTTCGCCGCACCGGTTCCCGGCGATATGCCGGGGTACGCCGATCAAGTGATAATGGCTGCCGGCGCATTCGTGCAGGGCTCGTCCATAGAGCTTTCCGCCGACGCGCCCATACGCCCGCCTTATGACGTCTATCTGCAGGGCGGACTTACTTACGAAAGCGGCAAATACGGCATACTCACCGCCGCGCAGACTATACTCGACGCTTAAAAAACAAAAAAAGCACGCCGCCGCGGATCGACCGCGGCGGCGCTGATTTTATGCTGATATTATATCTCAGTCTTCGGGTACGTCGACTATAGCGGCAACACAGCCCCAAGTGACGTCTTTAGTTTCGGCGGTCATATTGCTGATAGAAGCGATATCGCTCAGATCGTCGCTGTCGTCAACGTCAAAACCTTCGGAGAAATCGATGCCCCAGATCTCTTCCCCGTCCTGCTCCAGGCTGATGTAGCCGACCTGAATGGTGCCGGATGCCAGATAGAAGCCGATACCGAGAGTTACGATGGCAGGATCGACTTTCTTACCCTTGTAAGAACCGTAAGTGCCGTCGTGCGGGTTGAGGTTAGGCCATTTTTCGGACGTATCGATCTCTACCCATTTGCCTTTTTCCACTTCGGAATCCTTGGCATAATCGAGGTAAGTGACCAGATAGGTAAAATCGCTGATCTCATCCTGCGCGTAGGAATAGAAGTTGAGGAAGACGCAGCCGTCGTTGGACTGGCAGTCCTCGCTGAACTTAACGAGAGCTTTGACGGTGACAGGCGCATCTTTGATAAGACTGCCGGGGACCTTGAAATGGATGCCGGGGTCGACAGCTTCGTCGCCCACGCCGGTGAGCCACAGATACCCTGCGGGTTCTTCGGTCTCTTCGGGTTCTTCGCTGGATTCTTCAACGGGAGCTTCGCTGGATTCTTCGACGGGAGCTTCGCTGGATTCTTCGACGGGAGCTTCGCTGGATTCTTCGACGGGTGCTTCGCTGGATTCTTCGACGGGAGCTTCACTGGATTCTTCAACGGGAGCTTCACTGGATTCTTCAACGGGAGCTTCACTGGATTCTTCAACGGGAGCTTCACT
>CACYCI010000035.1 GCA_902772845.1 uncultured Ruminococcus sp. | reverse complement strand
GTGACGATTAACAGCAGCTCGGCTTCAGGCGGCAACTGCTTGATAGAAGGCACCATGATCACCATGGCTGACGGCACGCAGAAAGCGGTAGAAGATATCCTGCCCGGCGATATGCTGCTCGTATGGGATCTGGAAAACGGCTGCTACAGTTACGCGCCCGTCGTATTCAACGACAGCGATCCCGCCATGGAATACACCGTCATGCACGCGTGCTTCTCCGACGGTACGGATATCGGCGTGGTTTCCGAACACGGCTTCTTCGATCTCGATCTCGGCCGTTACGTTTATATCAACGAAGAAACCATGGACGATTATATCGGCCACACGTTCGTTAAGCTCGGAAACACCGATCAGGACGCGTGGGAGACGACGGTACTCACCGACGTATGGACCGAAACGGTCTGCACAGAGGTATACAGTCCCGTCACTGCAGTGGATCTGTGCTACTACACCGAAGGTATCCTTTCGATGCCCGGCGGTATCAAAGGCCTGTTCAACATCTTCGAAGTAGACGTCGGCACGATGACGTACGACGCCGTTTCGATGCAGAGCGATATCGAGACCTACGGTCTGCTCACGCTCGACGATTTCGGCGGCATGATCACCAAAGATATGTTCTACGCCTTTAACGGCCGTTACCTCGGTATAGCCGTGGGCAAGGGACAGCTCACCTGGGAATACATTGCGTATCTCGCCGAACGTTACGCTCCTTTGTGCGACTGACTCAAAACGGATATGAATATCTGACGCAAGATCAAAAGCCGGCGCCCGCAAAGCGCCGGCTTGCTTTTTGCACTCAAAACGTTACGTGCGGCACGCAAAAGCGTTTTCCTTATTGCTTTTTTTGGATTTACATGGTATACTTAGCCGTGATAAAAACGTTCGCGCTTATAGCGCCGCTATTGAATTACAAGGATGCGTTACGGGAAATGAAATTTTCTGCTTTTGATACAAGAGATAAAAAGCCAAAATTATATTTGCTGCTTGCGCTTACGGCTGCCGCCGCGGTCACAGTCGCCGCGCTGATCGTTTCTGGTCCCGCCGGGAACGCAGGCGCGGTCTGTACAGCCGTTGCGGCGTACTCTTTTGCCGCGGTCTTAATGCTTATGTACGCTTTTCGCGAGCAGCTGCGGTACAATCCTTATTCATATAATACCATTATTTATTTCGGCTTTGCGCTGTTCGCGCTTTCGGTGATGATCACGCACGCCGTGCTCGCGCTCCGCATTTTCAAATATCCCCAAACCTATTCCTCGGAACAGATCATCTACGCGCTTTTGGGCTCGGCAAAGCAGTATATCATGCTTTCAGCGCCGTTCCTTCTGGCTTTTTCGGCGGGGCTCTGCTTTTCAAACGTATCGCTTATCAGGCACGAAGGCAGGCGGTTCGTCAACTTGCTGGGGTTCATTCTTTCGGCGCTCATAGTCGCCGGCGTCGCGCTCCTGTTCGCCTTTGGCGGCGGTTTCGGTGCGGACGGGAAGACGTATCTGCTCCGCGATCTCATAGTCAACGTCTTGTCTGCCGTGTTCTTATACTTTGAATGTATGCTGATAGGCACCATCGTCGCGGACGCTATCGCCGCAAGGCACGAGCCGGAAAAAGACAAGGACTTTATCATCATCCTCGGCTGCGGCCTGCGCAGGGACGGAACGCCCACGCCGCTGCTGAAGGGGCGGATCGACCGCGCCTTGGATTTTTACGAAAAACAAATAGCGCAAACCGGCAAAGCGCCCGTATTCGTCACCTCAGGCGGAAAGGGAGCCGACGAGGTCGTTTCGGAAAGCGCGTCGATGAAGAAATATCTGATAAGCCGCGGCGTTCCGGAAGATCGGATCATAGAGGAAGACCGTTCGACCAACACCTTTGAGAATATGAGATATTCAAAAGAGATAATACAAAAACTCGATCCCGGCGCAAAGATCGCCTTTTCGACCACAAAATACCACGTTTTCCGCAGCGGCATTTTTGCAAGACGTGTGAAAATGCGCGCCGTGGGGATGGGCGCCGGCACAAAATGGTATTTCTGGCCGAACGCGGCCGTGCGCGAATTTATAGGGCTGCTGACTAAGCATCGCGGTAAACAGGCGCTTATACTGATATCGCTGATCGCGTTTTACGTCGCGCTCACGGTAGCCGCGTATAACTGAGGCAAAAGGAGATCCGCAAACGGCGGAAAGATTGTAAAAGAGTAAGGACAGGAGACGGAAATGAAATTCTTTCACGGTATAAAACTCGGCGGTTTGCAGCAAAAGATCTTCAATCTTATGCTGATATTCATAATCGCCCTGATCGGCGTTTACGTCACGGTAAGTCTGGTGCTCCAGAAAGATCTGTCGAAGATCGTTCAGGACGCGAGCGAAAAGCAGCAGAAGTCGATCACCGCCGTTTCGGAACAGACCATGAAGACGGCAGTCGCCGCTTCTATGAAAAAGACAACGGCTTTGCAGGCGTACATAGCGGACGATCTGTTCGGCGACGTGCGCATTGACGTGCTCAATCTGCGCTCATTCGCCGAAGAACTGTTTGCCAACGCGGATTCGTTCCCGGCGCACGCCTTTTATCCCCCGAACAAAGCCAACGACGGCGTGCCGTCTGTCCAGATGCAGCACGAAACCGGCGTGGATCCTTCACAGTCGGAAGCGCTGGGCCTTGCCGCCAATATGAGCGATTTCATGCTTTCCATGTTCAAAAATTCAAGGTATATCAGTTCCTGCTTTGCGGCGACCCCGGACGGATGCATACTGTTCGTTGACGACCGCGCCGGATCGTATATTGCCGAAGACGGCTCTGTCTATGACTTTGAAGTGCGTTCCCGCCCGTGGTACAAACAGGCTGTGGAGGCGGGCGAACTGATCTTTACTGGCGTGGAATCCGACGCCTTTACCGGGATCGCGGGGGTCGTCTGCGCCGCGCCTGTATATAAAGACGGGCAGCTTGTCGCCGTGGTGGGCGCGGATGTTTTTCTGACCGAAATCAGCGATTACATCAAAACCACCTCAAGTTACGGCGGCTTTGTGTGCGTGATCAACGAAAAAGGGCAGGTGCTGTTTTCGCCGAACGACGAAGGGAGTTTCAAGCCCGAATTATCCGCGGACGCCGCGGATCTCCGCAAAAGCGAAAACGCGGCGCTCGCTCAGTTTATAACCGAAGCGATGAACGGCGTTTCGGACGTAAAGAACATCCCCGCAGACGGCAAGGAGTATTATATGGTCGGCTCAGCCATGCCGACTGTCGGCTGGACCGTGGTTTCGGCGGTGGATAAAGGAGTCACCGATCAGCCCACCGCGCAGATGCTGAAAGCATACGATGACATCAATAAAGAAGCCCTCGGATCATACAGGGACGGAGCGAAACGCGCTACGCGAACCGTCATCATCGCTACCGTGCTGATCCTGATACTCGCTATTACGGGCGCCCTTTTCGTGGCGGCACGTGTGGTCAAGCCGATCGAGCATATGACAAAGCGTATCAACGCGCTTAGCGGCAGCGACAGCGCCTTTGAAATGGAAAAGATCTATAAGACCAACGACGAGATCGAGGTGCTTGCCGAATCGTTCGCCGCGCTTTCATTCAAAACAAGAGAATATATCAAGCAGATTACCGAGATCACCGCCGAAAAGGAACGTATCGGCACCGAGCTTGCGCTCGCCACCCGTATCCAGGCGGACATGCTGCCCAATATCTATCCGCCTTTCCCGTACAGAACAGAATTCGATATTTACGCGACAATGGATCCCGCCAAGGAAGTGGGCGGCGATTTCTACGATTTCTTCCTTGTAGACGACGATCATCTGTGTATGCTCATAGCGGACGTTTCGGGCAAAGGCGTTCCGGCGGCGCTGTTCATGATGGCCGCCAAGATCATCCTTTCCAACAACGCCATGACCGGTATGAGCCCCGCCGACATTCTGAACGCCACTAACGCCGCGATCTGTTCAAACAACCGCGAGCAGATGTTCGTAACTGTATGGCTCGGGATACTCGAAATATCCACCGGCAAGCTGACCGCCTCGAACGCGGGTCACGAATATCCGGTGATCATGCATGCGGGCGGAAAATTCGAACTGTTCAAAGACAAGCACGGGTTCGTTATAGGCGGTATGGACGGCATAAAATACAAGAATTATGAAATACAGCTCGAACCCGGTTCTAAAATGTTTCTTTATACCGACGGCGTTCCCGAAGCGACGAACTTTGAAAACAAGCTGTTCGGCACCGACCGTATGCTGCAGGCGCTGAACGAAAACGCCGGATCGTCGCCGTTGGAAATGCTGAAGAACGTGCGCCGTGCGGTCGACGATTTTGTGGAAGGGACCGAGCAGTTCGACGATCTGACAATGCTTGGCATGGAATATAAAGGAGGAGCGCTATGAGCGGATCAAAAGAAAACGCAGTGACGATCGCCTTGTCCGGCAGGATCGATTCCAATAATGCGGCAGAGGCCGAAAGCATGATCATGGGCCGCGTTGCAGGCAGGGAAAAGTTGCCGGTCGTGCTGGATATGACGGATCTTCAGTTCATATCGAGCGCCGGATTGCGCGTGATACTGCGCTTGAAAAAGAAAAATCCCGACCTTCGTCTTACCTGTGTGAGCCCGGAGGTATACGATATCCTTGAGATGACCGGCTTTACCGAAATGATGAGCGTGGAAAAAGCTTACCGAGTCGTGTCCGTCGACGGCTGCGAGGTTATCGGCGAAGGCGCCAACGGCAAGGTTTACCGTATCGACGGTGACAACGTGGTTAAAACGTATAAGAACGCCGACGCGCTGAAAGACATTCAACACGAGCGCGAAGTAGCGCGGCTGGCGCTGGTTTTGGGTATCCCCACCGCCATTTCTTATGACGTCGTCAAGGTCGGCGACAGCTACGGTTCGGTCTTTGAACTGCTGGACGCCAAATCTTTTGCCAAGATCCTCGCAAAAGAGCCGGAACGTTTCGATTGGTGCGTAAAGGAATACGTTGGGATGCTCAAAAAGATCCATTCCACCGTCGTCCCCGCGGGCAAGCTGCCGTCCCATAAGGAAAATATGCTTGCAAGAGTTAAGAGGACCGCGAAATTTCTGCCTGAAGGATACGGAAACAAGCTCATAGCCATGACCGAAGCCATCCCCGAAAGCGACCATATGGTCCACGGCGATTATCACACCAAAAATATAGTGCTCGCCGGAGACGAGGTGCTTGTGATCGATATGGATACGCTTTCTGTCGGTCATCCTATATTTGACCTTGTGCATATGTATAGCTCATACGTCGGTTATTCGGAAAACGATCCGGAGACGGTACTGAAATTCCAGGGATTTACTCAGGAGACCGCGCTGCGGTTCTGGCACGAAAGTCTTGCCGCGTATTTAGGCACTAAGGACGGATCCAATATAAAAGAAGTCGAAGATAAGGTACGCTGCCTTGCCTACGGCTATCTGATCGACTGGGGCGTCCGTCATAACGCGGACGAAGCGTTGATCGGCGTTTGGAAGGCGAGGCTGACCGAACTGCTGCCGCGCGTCGACTGCCTTACGTTTGAAATAAAAACCGAAGAGGGAAACGATATAAACGAAATCGAGGTCGCGGCTTCCGCCGAGAATCTTCAAAAGGTCATGGATTTTGTCGATTCACGCCTTGAAGCGGCCGGGTGCCCCGTGAAATACAAGATGCAGTTCGACCTTGCGGTCGAAGAGATATTCGTCAATATCGCAAATTACGCTTATGCGCCGGGCACCGGCAATGCTTGCGTGCGTGTGGAGCTTTCAGACGATCCGAAGTCGGTCGCGATCACCTTTACGGATAGCGGAAAACCGTTCGATCCTACAAAAAAAGCCGATCCGGACGTTACGCTTTCGGCGGATGAACGCGATATCGGCGGGCTCGGCATATTTATGACGAAAAAAATAATGGACGATCTGAGCTATGAATACCGTGACGGGAAAAACGTCCTGCGTATCAAAAAGAATATCTGAAAGCAGTGTCCTCCCGTTGAAGGAGTTTGAAAAATGATCAAAAAAATCTTTCGGCAAATGCTCGTCACGCAGATACTGTCTGCCATGACGGTCATGATATGTATGCTTGTCGACAGTATCATAATAGGGCGTTTTCTGGGAGTGAACGCCATGACCGCCTACGGGCTCGCCAACCCGGTACTGCTCGTTTTTGCGGCGCTTGGCAGTATGCTTTCCGCCGGGATCCAGGTGATGTGCGGCAAAGCCATGGGGAACGGAGACCGTGAAGGGACAAACCGCTGCTTTTCCGCGTCGGCGCTCATGGCAGCGGTAATATCCGTGGTCGGGCTCACACTTGTTTTGACATTGTCCGCGCCGCTTTGCACGCTGCTCGGAGCCGGAGACCCAACGCCAGATAACGAAGTCTTCTTCC
>CACYCI010000034.1 GCA_902772845.1 uncultured Ruminococcus sp. | reverse complement strand
GTTTTCATTTCAAGCAGCAACGAGATCCGCGAAATGATCGACAAGCTCAAATCGGAGATCGCCGCGTTGACGGCGGACGCGCCGGAGGAAACCGTATCCGACTACGAGGACAAGATCACGTTTTTGAAATACGCGCTGGAGCAGTATAACCACTTTGACGAGGACAGAGAAATCCCGGACAGCGTACTGGAGGCGTTTGTTGAGAAGATCGTGATCTTCGAGGATCATTTTGAGTGGTATTTGCGTTTCGGCAGCCCCGACGGTCCGACAAAATGCGGCGTAAACGGCAAAGCAAACGAAAACCCTACGGTTTGGGGAGAGGGAGACAATCCCTCCCCCGCCGGACTGTCGCAGGACAGGCGGCAATAAAGGAATCGCTTGGTAAGTGATCCTTAATAAAAATATACGGCTCATCCGTTTGCTGCGGATAAGCCGTTGCTTTTTATTTACTAAAAATTATATTGGTTAAACTCAATTATACTGCCCGCCTAAGATGTTTACTAACTCATCGAAGGTAACTTCTTTTGCACCGACGGGAACAACAGGGAAATCAGCGGTTTTTTCGATCTTGACAGATACGTTGTGGAGATCTGTTATGACTGTATTTTCAACAACTCTGTCGGTATCAAAATCATATTCATTTTCAGAATGCTGTAAAGACACCAGCGTAAAGGTAACAGAATCGTCTGTATATTCCAGTTTGGAATTGAGTATTATCTGATTTACAACATTTACAATAAGATCGTTTGTTTTCTTGTTATGATCTATCTTGATCAAATCGATGGCTTCAGGGTTTCCGGGGAGAGTTATATTCACTTTGCCGCTGAAAGCGTCATCTGTGTTGGATACGATCCACTTCGCAGAAGCAGTCATCGATGAATTGTTTGCTGAGATCTTTACCGTAAGATCAGCATTGTTGAGAAGAGAGCAGTTTTCCGGATAATTCAGTATTATTTCCGCATTGATCTTGCCGTTTGCAATATTAGATATGGGAAGTTCGGGGGCTTTTTCGGATAGAGCGGAAGCATCGACCTCGAAAGTGACTACAGATTTTACCGGGAGACCGGTATCCGCGTCGACGAAACTATCGCTTTTTGCGTTGAAAACCACGCCGAGTTCGTTGAACTCTTCGACTATTTTGGAAGCGGTGATATCTTCGGGGAAATCGTCGGATTTAACTATGTCCTTTACGAGCGGGAAAACGGAATTGATGAGCTTTTCAACTGTCGCGTTGCCGAAGGATTTGGTCGTATGAATGCAATTTACTTTTTTACCGTATGCATCGATCTTTTCGGTGACTACGTTAGAATCCACAGCGTCGTTTACTGCGTTTTTGACTTTTTCGATGAATTCTTCAACTTCGGATCCGTCTTTATTGAAATCGATGTCGGCGGCATAGTCCAACCCTTCAGGGATACGGTCGCTGTTTAGTTGAAGGAATAACTGCATGGCGCCTTTGATCAGGTCGGCCGGAGCGATCTTGTAAGTACCGTTTATTTCTTCGTTATCGATCTTTGTCATATCAACGATCAGCTTTTCGGCATCTGCGTATATGTCTAATTCTTGATCGCCATATTGTTCACCAGCCGTTACGGAAAGGTATGCCTTGTTTTCGTTGATATACGCAACAACTGCGCCCACAGGGACTTCGAGATCGCCGAAATCTAAAGTCACTTTGCTGCTTGTAAGTATCTCGTTGAGTACCTTTGTCGGCTTTAGACTTTCTGCGGCTGCCTTGGAAGCGTACCTTGTCACATCCTTAGTGTATTCGATCGGGTCGCTTTCCGCAAGGTCTGTGAGTCCTTTTTCTTTACTGCCTTTACCGCAGGATACGAGAAGAAGAGAAAGAACAAGCGCTGCAATGAGTACCAAAGATAATAATTTCTTATTCATTTGATCAGTTCCTTTCATATAATTTATTTTATTGTAACACATTACCACATTTATGTCAATATGCAATAAACGGTGATTTTGTAAAGTTCCGGTAAAAATATTTAACTCTTTGCAATATAACGCCTTGAAAAAGCACAAACGCTATGTTATAATCCTATTGGTGAAATAATATGACAGATCACAGACAAAAAGCAATAGACAATTTTTATAACGGATATAACTGTTCGCAATCGGTGTTTTTGGCGTTTACGGATCTTACGGGGTTCGACCCAGTAACGGCGTTGAAGATATCTTCCTGTTTCGGCGGCGGTATGTGCCGCTTGCGCGAAACGTGCGGAGCCGTATCTGGTATCGCGCTGGTTTACGGAACACTTTACGGCAACGTTTCGCCGCTCGATCATGACGCAAAGTGCCGGCAGTATGCAGATTTTCAGTCGCTCGCATTTCGTTTCAGGCAAAGATTCGGTTCTTTTGTATGCCGCGAACTTCTAAAGCTCGACCATTTGTATGATGATCCCGCGCCGGAAGCGAGAACGCCCGATTATTATAAAAAGCGCCGTTGCGCTGAATATATCGGCGGCGCGGCGGAGATACTCGATTCAATAATTTCCGAAAGAGAGAATAATAAATGAAAATAAGCGGTTTCCAAAAACTGACTCTGCTGGATTTTCCGGGAAGAACGGCGTGCACCGTTTTTACCCACGGCTGCAATCTTCGCTGTCCGTTTTGCCATAACGCCCCGCTGGTGATACAAAAAGACCACCCTGAGTTTACCGAAGAAGAGTTCTTCCAATATATATCTAAACGCAAAGGCATACTTGACGGCGTCGCCATAACCGGCGGCGAGCCGCTTATGCACAGGGATATCGTTGAATTTATCGCGCGGATACGTTCGATGGGGTTCCAAGTCAAGCTTGATACAAACGGTTTCTTTCCCACGTTGCTCAACGATATCATTTGCAGCGGGAACGTTTCTTATATCGCAATGGATATAAAGAACAGCTCCGAAAAATACGGAATGACTGTCGGTATCGCCGGAGTATCGCTGGAAAACGTATACAAAAGCATATCGCTGATCATGGGTTCCGGGCTCGAATACGAATTCCGTACGACCGCTGTGGCAGAATATCACGCACCGGACGATTTTGCGGATATCGCCCGAATGATAAAAGGCGCGCGCGCGTACTATATTCAGAAATTCAAGGACTCGGGCAATCTCATCAAAGAGGGACTGCATCCGCTTTCGGACGACGAAATGCGCGAGTGCGCCGCAAAAGCCGCGCAGTATCTTGATAATGTCTGTCTCAGAGGCGTTTGACACCGACTATTCACCACAACATATTGTGGTATAAAAAGAAAAAATATAAAAAAAGCACAATTTATTGTGCTTTTTCTATTGACAAACACTTTTTTGCATGCTAATATATAAAGCGATACGAAAATAACGGAGGATATTACCATGTATCAAGTCATAAAGAGAGACGGCAAAATAGTCGACTTTGATATTTCAAAAATAGCGCATGCCATAAAGAGCGCTTTCGATGCACAGCAGAAACAGTATAACGACGATGTTATAGATTTTCTTGCCCTTAAAGTAACTTCTGACTACCAGAGCAAGATCAAAGACGGCAAAGTTTCGGTAGAAGACATCCAGGACAGCGTCGAATCCGTCCTTATAAAGGCCGATTACGCAGACGTTGCCAAAGCGTATATCCTTTACCGCAAACAGCGTGAAAAGATCAGAAACCTCAAATCCACTTTTCTCGATTATAAAAAGCTCGTCGACGATTACGTCGGCTCTCTCGACTGGCGCGTAAAAGAGAATTCCACCGTAACTTATTCCGTCGGCGGACTCATTCTTTCAAACAGCGGCGCTATCACCGCTAATTACTGGCTTTCCGAGATCTACGACCAGGAGATCGCAAACGCTCATTCCGACGGCGACATACACCTTCACGATCTTTCCATGCTCACCGGTTACTGTGCCGGTTGGTCTCTCAAGCAGCTCATCCAGGAAGGGCTCGGCGGCGTTACGGGCAAGATAACTTCTTCGCCCGCCAGCCATCTTGCAACTCTTTGTAATCAGATGGTGAATTTCCTCGGCATTATGCAGAACGAATGGGCCGGTGCGCAGGCGTTTTCTTCGTTCGATACATATCTTGCTCCGTTCGTAAAAGCAGATAATCTCTCTTACGATCAGGTCAAAAAAGCTATCGAGTCATTCGTTTACGGCGTCAACACTCCGTCGCGCTGGGGCACACAGGCACCGTTTTCCAATATAACTCTCGACTGGACCGTTCCCAACGACCTTGCCGAACTCAACTGCATCGTCGGCGGCAAAGAAATGCCTTTCCGTTACAAAGATTGCAAAAAAGAAATGGACATGGTCAATAAGGCGTTTATCGAGATCATGATCGAAGGCGATGCTAACGGACGCGGTTTTCAGTATCCTATACCGACCTATTCCATCACGCGCGATTTCGATTGGTCGGAAACCGAAAACAATCGTTTGCTTTTCGAAATGACGAGCAAGTACGGTACCCCGTATTTTTCCAACTATGTCAATTCCGATATGCAGCCGAGCGACGTGCGCAGTATGTGCTGCCGTCTGCGCCTCGACCTGCGTGAGCTCCGCAAGAAATCAGGCGGCTTCTTCGGCAGCGGTGAATCCACCGGTTCCATCGGCGTCGTTACCATCAATATGCCTCGTATAGCGTATCTTTCCAAAACGCCTGAGGAATTTTACAAACGTCTCGATCATCTTATGGATATCTCTGCGCGTTCGCTCAAAGTCAAACGCAACGTCATAACCAAGCTGCTCGAAAACGGTCTGTATCCTTATACCAAACGTTATCTCGGCACTTTCGCAAATCATTTTTCTACAATCGGTCTCGTAGGTATGAACGAAGCCGGGCTCAACGCTTGCTGGCTGCGTAAAGACCTCACTCATAAAGAGACGCAGGAATTCACCAAGGACGTGCTCAACCATATGAGAGAACGCCTTTCCGACTATCAGGAAATGTACGGAGATCTCTATAACCTCGAAGCGACTCCCGCTGAATCCACTTCTTACCGTCTTGCTAAGCACGACGTTGAAAAGTATCCCGATATTATCACCGCCAGCGAAAACAGCGGCGCTCCTTACTATACCAACAGTTCGCACCTTCCCGTTGGTTATACCGACGATATTTTCACCGCGCTCGATATCCAGGACGAATTGCAGACTCTTTATACCTCCGGCACCGTTTTCCACGCCTTCCTCGGAGAAAAGCTTCCCGACTGGCGTTCCGCTGCGAATCTTGTCCGTAAGATCGCTGAAAACTACCGTCTACCTTATTACACTCTTTCGCCTACTTATTCTGTCTGCAAAAACCACGGCTATAAAGTCGGCGAGGTATACACCTGCCCCGAATGCGGCGAAAGCACCGAAGTATATTCCCGCATAACCGGTTACTACAGACCGATCCAGAACTGGAACATAGGCAAGACTCAGGAATTCAAACAGCGCAAGGAATACGATATAGGTCATTCCGTAATGCATAAGCATGAACACGATCATTGCGACTGCTGTGACCACGAAGAAACTGTTGAAACCAAGGATATTACTTATCTCTTCACGTCGCCTACCTGCCCCCGTTGCAAGATGGCAAAGATGTTCCTCGAAAAAGCCGCTATCCCTTACGAAGCTATCGATTGCGTCAGCAATGTAGATCTTGTAAACGAATTCGGCATCACTCAGTCGCCTACGCTCGTAGTCGTACGCGACGGTAAGCTCTGGAAATTCGACGATATATCCGCTATACGCAAATATATAGAGGAATCCAAGTAATGTACGATATTATAGTGATTGGCGGTGGTCCTGCGGGGCTTACCGCCGCTCTCTATGCATTGAGAGCTGAAAAGAAAGTCCTTATAATCGAAAAAAACGCGTTCGGCGGTCAGATGACAAATTCGCCGAAAATCGAAAATTTCCCCGGTTTTACTGCGATTTCGGGGATGGATCTTGCCGACAAAATGCTTGAAGGCGTACTCGAAAAGGGCGCCGATGTCGAACTCGACGAGGTGCTTTCCGTCAGCGCAGAAGGGCAATATAAAAAGGTTAAGACCACCTATTCCGAATACGAAGCAAAAGCAGTTATAATCGCCAACGGCGTAAAGCACCGTACTCTCGGTCTCGAACACGAAGACGAGCTTACCGGAAGGGGAGTGTACTATTGCGCAGTATGCGACGGCGGATACATGCGCGGTCTGGACGTCATCCTTGTGGGCGGCGGCAATTCCGCCATGCAGGAAGCCGTGCTGCTTTCGGATATCTGCAAATCGGTCAAGATAGTGCAGAACCTTTCGGATTTCACCGGTGAAGCAAAGCTCGCGTCCTCGGTCCGTTCTAAACCGAACGTCAGCGCGGTATTCGATTCTGTATGCGAAAAGCTCATTCTCAAAGACGGAAAATTCGCCGGAGTCGAGATAAAGAACACCAAGACAGGCGAGCATACCGAACTCTTTGCCGACGGAATGTTCGTCGCCATAGGTCTTCTGCCTGATAACAAACGCTTTGCGGAAGTCGCTCAGCTCGATAAGTACGGGTATTTCGAAACTGACGAGACCTGTATAGCATCTCAGGGCGTGTTCGTCGCAGGCGACTGCCGCTCCAAGCGTATCCGTCAGATCGTGACCGCAGCTGGCGACGGCGCCTCCGCAGCTCTTGCCGCCTGCAGTTATATAGACAGTATGTAATACTTTCGTAGCTCGTGGTAATCATAATGGACAAAAAATCCAGTATGTGTATAAACTGCGATACCGACGAACTCGAATACGAGTATAAAAAAATCTTCTTATTGATTATTCGGGAAATATCAAACAGAAGATAGGCAATGGGCTTGTCATGGATCTCGATACCGGTGATATACAGTATTCAGTTCTGTATGACAAACTCGATAAAAAGTAATATTTATTATTGAGAGTTAAAAGCGCGCCTGTTCCGTTATGTGGGAAAGGCGCGCTTTTTATTATTAAAAAGGGATTACAAAACGATTATTTCATCGCTTCTTCAACTGCAACAGCGCAGGCGACGGTAGCGCCGACCATGGGGTTGTTGCCCATGCCGATCAGACCCATCATTTCTACGTGTGCAGGAACGGAAGAGGATCCCGCGAACTGTGCATCGCTGTGCATTCTGCCCATGGTGTCGGTCATGCCGTAAGAGGAAGGACCTGCAGCCATGTTATCGGGATGCAGAGTTCTGCCGGTACCGCCGCCGGAAGCGACAGAGAAGTACTTTTTGCCGTTTTCGTTGCACCATTTTTTATAAGTGCCGGCCACGGGATGCTGGAATCTGGTGGGGTTAGTGGAGTTGCCGGTGATCGAAACGCCCACGTCTTCGAGCTTCATGATCGCCACGCCTTCGGGGACGTTGTCGGCACCGTAGCAGCGAACAGCGGCTCTGGGACCTTTGGAGAACGGTTTTTCGGAAACGATCTTAACTGTTTCGGAATACGGATCGAATTCGGTCTGAACATAGGTGAAACCGTTGATGCGGGAAATGATATAAGCGGCGTCTTTTCCAAGACCGTTGAGTATAACACGCAGCGGGTTCTTGCGAACCTTGTTAGCGTTGAGAGCGATCTTTATCGCGCCTTCAGCGGCAGCGAAAGATTCATGACCTGCGAGGAAGCAGAAGCAGCCGGTCTCTTCGGAAAGAAGCATTTTGCCGAGATTGCCGTGGCCAAGACCGACTTTTCTGTTTTCGGCGACCGAGCCGGGGATGCAGAACGACTGGAGCCCTACGCCAATAGCAGCGGAAGCGTCGGCAGCTTTTTTGCAGCCGGACTTGATAGCGATAGCGCAGCCGACAGTATATGCCCAAACAGCGTTTTCAAAGCATATGGGCTGTGTAGAACGGACGATATTGTCAACGTCGATCCCTTTTGCAAGGGTGATCTCTTTGCATTCGTCAATGGAGGAGATACCGTATTGTTTGATAACGCCGAGTATTTTCTGCTCGCGTCTTTCGTAACCTTCAAAATTAGCCATTTCAGTACCTCCTTATTCAAGTCGCGGATCAACGTACTTGACGCCTTCGCTGAAACGTCCGTACGTGCCCTTGGCTTTTTCGTATGCTTCGTTGGGCTCCATGCCTTTTTTGATAAAGTCGGTCATTTTGCCGAGCGAAACGAATTCGTAACCTATTACTTCGTTGTTTTCGTCAAGCGCCATTCTGGTGCAGTAACCTTCGGTCATTTCAAGATAACGCACGCCTTTGGCTTTGGTGCCGTACATGGTGCCTACCATCGAACGCTGGCCTTTGCCGAGATCTTCCATACCGGCACCGATAACGAGCCCGTTTTCGGAAAAAGCGGATTGAGATCTGCCGTAAACGATCTGAAGGAAGAGTTCGCGCATGGCGGTATTGATAGCGTCGCACACGAGGTCGGTATTGAGCGCTTCGAGCAGGGTCTTGCCGGGGAGGATCTCCGCTGCCATGGCGGCGGAATGAGTCATACCGGAGCAGCCGATAGTTTCAACGAGCGCTTCTTCAATGATCCCGTTCTTCACGTTCAGCGAAAGCTTGCACGCACCCTGCTGAGGAGCACACCAGCCCACGCCGTGCGTGTAGGCGGAAATGTCGCTGATCTGCTTTGCCTGTACCCATTTGCCTTCTTCGGGAATGGGGGCTGGGCCGTGGTCGCAGCCCTTGGCTATGCAGCACATGTTTTCAACTTCTTTTGAATAGTTAAGCATAGTATATTCCTTTCTGGATTTTATTTGAAAATCTCTCCGTAAACCGTACCCGACGCACAAGCGGCGTTGGATTCATCGGTATCGATATGCATTGCAGCGGAAAACTTATCGCTGACTCTTACGACGACGTCGCCGAAAATGACGGGACGTGCAGTATCGTTAAGCATAACACTGACTATCTGGCCGTTTTGAACACCGAATTCTTCGGCGTCTTTCGGAGTAAGGTGTATATGACGCTTTGCTGCGATGCAGCCTTCGGTAAGTTCGACCTCGCCGCAGGGGCCGACAAGTTTGACGGCGGCGGAGCCGGCAATGTCGCCGGATTCGCGTACAGGCGCCTGGACGCCAAGGGTGCGGGCGTCGGAAAGCGAAACCTCTACCTGGTTTGCTTTGCGTACCGGACCGAGTATTGAAACGCGTGAAATGGTGTTTTTGGGGCCGACTATGTCGACTTTTTCTTCGGATGCAAACTGGCCGGGCTGGGAAAGATATTTTTTGACCGTGAGCTCGTGACCTGCGCCGAAGAGGATCTCGAGAGTCTCTTGCGTAACGTGAACGTGGCGCGCTGAAGTTTCTACAAGAATCTTGTTCATTTTTTGTCCTTTCTTCTCGTTGTTTTTGATGCTTTGTTATTATACAACATAAATTTTCTCTTGTAAATGGATTTTTCCAAAATTTTTATTGAAAAAAAAGAAATAATATGGTACAATATTATGAAATTATATAATCGGTATCAATATGGAGTCAAATTATGGAAAACACTACAAAGCCGCGTATTCTTTCCGGAATAAAGCCCACGGGCGAACTTACGCTCGGTTCATACATCGGAGCGATAAAAAACTGGGTCGCGCTGCAGGATAAATACGATTGCTTTTATATGCTTGCGGACATGCATTCGATAACAGTCCGTCATGACCCCGCGGTGCTCAGACGCCGCACTCTCGAACAGCTTGCTCAGTATATCGCCTGCGGTCTCGACCCTGAAAAGAACGTGCTTTTCATACAAAGCCACGTATCGGCCCACGCCGAGCTCGCCTGGGTGCTCAACTGCTATACGATGGTCGGTGAATTGAACCGCATGACACAGTTCAAAGAAAAATCCGCAAAGCATACTGAAAATATCAATGCCGGTCTATATGATTATCCTGTCCTTATGGCCGCAGATATATTGCTTTACAACGCGGATCTCGTTCCCGTTGGCGAAGATCAAAAACAGCACGTCGAACTTTGCCGCGATATCGCCAACCGTTTCAACGGGATTTACGGCGACGTTTTCAAAGTTCCCGAACCGTTCATACCGAAACTCGGCGCGCGCATAATGAGTCTCGATGATCCGTCGAGCAAAATGAGCAAGTCAGAAGAATCCAACGGAAGCGTTCTTCTTATGGATGAACCTAACGTAATCAAAGCAAAATTCCGCCGCGCCGTTACCGACAGCGAAACCTCCGTCCGCTACGATCCGGAAAATAAAAAAGGGATTTCCAACCTTATGACGATCTATTCCGTCTGCACGGGAAGCACGTACGAACAGATAGAAAACGAATTCAGCGGAAAAGGGTACGGCGATTTCAAAGCCGCCGTCGGAGACGCCGTGGTCGAAACGCTCCGTCCGATACGCGAAGAAGCCAAGCGTCTTCTCGCAGATAAGGCGTACCTGAATTCCGTTATGGCAAAAGGCGCAGAAAACGCTGCAAAGATCGCATACCGTACTCTTTCAAAGGTTTATAAAAAAGTGGGCTTTTACAGACCGTGATAATTTTGGAGGGCAAATTGGCAAGAAAGAACGATTACAACGAGCAAAGCATAACGTCGCTCAAGGGCGCGGACCGCGTTCGTTTGCGTCCGGCTGTCATATTCGGTTCGGACGGCCTCGAAGGCTGCGAGCATTCGTTTTTTGAGATACTCTCAAACTCTATAGACGAATCGCGCGAAGGGTTCGGCTCCCGCATCAATATCACGGTCTTCCGTGACCACTCCATAACAGTGGAGGATTTCGGGCGCGGCGTACCGCTCGACTGGAACGAAAAAGAGCAGCGCTACAACTGGGAACTCGTATTCTGCGAGTTATACGCCGGCGGCAAATATAAAAACCTCGAAGGCGGCGCTTACGAGTATTCTCTCGGACTCAACGGGCTCGGCGCCTGCGCCACTCAGTATTCCTCCGAATATATGGAAGTTTCCGCTTTCACTCACGGTACCAAATACAATATTTCCTTCAAAGAAGGTAACCCCGCGTCCGATCTTGTAAAAGAACCGTGCGCTAAAAACAAAAGCGGCACGGTGATCCATTGGAAACCGGACCTCAAAGTGTTTACGGATATTTCCATCCCGCGCGAATATTACGAGACCACGCTCAAAAAGCAGGCGGTCGTAAACGCGGGTCTTGTCCTTGCATTCAAGTGGCAGACCGAATCCGGCGCGTTCGAAGAGCAAGAGTTTTACTACGAAAACGGTATCGTGGATTATATCAACGAAACCGTCGGCGTCAACTATTTGAACGAACCGCGCTATTTTTCCGCCGAACGTGTCGGGCGCGACAGGGAAGACATGCCCGATTACAAGCTGAAAATGAATTTTGCGTTCTGCTTTTCCAACGAAGTCCAGCTTATCGAATATTATCACAACTCTTCGTATCTCGAACACGGCGGCTCGCCTGACAAGGCGCTCAGAAACGCTTTCGTTTCCGTGATCGATAAATATCTAAAGACAAATAACAAATACAAGGCAAAAGAAAATAAGATCACGTTTGCCGACGTTGAAGCGTGCCTTGTATTTGTTTCCAGCTCTTTTTCAACGCAGACCTCGTATGCGAACCAGACTAAGAAAGCTATCACCAATACTTTCATAACTTCGGCGATGACCGAATTTTTCAAGCATTCGCTCGAAGTCTATTTTATAGAAAATCCTCAGGATGCCGACCGGGTCTGCAACCAGGTGCTTATAAATATGCGCTCTCGCGAAAAGAGCGACGAAATGCGCATCAATATCAAGAAACAGCTTACCACTTCGCTTGATATTTCCAACACGGTTGAAAAATTCGTCAACTGCCGCTCAAAAGACAAGGAAGTGTGCGAGTTGTATATCGTCGAGGGCGATTCTGCTCTTTCTAGCTGTAAGCTTGCGCGCAAGGCCGAATTCCAGGCGCTTATCCCCGTTCGCGGCAAAACGCTGAATTGCCTTAAAGCAAGCTATTCGCAGATTTTCGACAGCCAGATAATCACGGACCTCATAAAAATCCTCGGCTGCGGGATCGAGATGAACGGCAAACAGTTCAAAGGGCAGCAGCTTTTCAATCTCGATCAGCTCAGATGGAGCAAGGTCATAATATGTACCGATGCTGACGAGGACGGATATCAGATCAGAACACTTATTCTGACAGTTTTTTACCGGCTTATGCCCACACTTCTGCGCGAAGGCAGAGTTTATATAGCGCTCACTCCGCTTTACGAGATAACTACAAAAGACGAAACATATTTCGCTTATGACGAAAAAGAAAAAGCGCAGATCATGGAAAAGATCGGCAACGCCAAATACACCATACAACGTTCAAAGGGTCTTGGCGAAAACGATCCCGATATGATGGAACGTACTACCATGGCTCCTTCAACGAGACGTTTACAGCAGGTAAAGCTCGAAAACGAAGACACCGCAGCAGAAATGTTCAACATCCTTCTCGGCGACGATATCGCCAACAGGAAGAAATATATCGAAGAATACGGCGCAAAATATCTGCCGCTTGCGGATATATAGGAGTTTAAACAATGGCAAGAAAAAAGAAACAGGAATCTGTCGTTGAAGAAAAGCCGGCTGAAATAAGCGTACAGGAAATAGCTGACGTACTCGAGACCAACTATATGCCGTACGCAATGTCGGTCATAGTTTCCCGCTCGATCCCGGAAATAGACGGATTCAAGGCCTCGCACCGCAAACTGCTTTATACTATGTACAAAATGGGGCTCCTCACCGGGAACCGCACCAAGTCTACCAACGTTGTAGGCGCGACGATGAAACTCAATCCCCACGGCGACGCCGCCATATACGAAACGCTCGTGCGCCTTACGACCGGTAAAGATGCGCTCCTGCATCCTTTCATAGATTCAAAAGGCACTTTCGGCAAACAGGGCTCGGATATAGTTTTCGCTGCTTCCCGTTATACCGAAGTCAAACTTGATAAGATCTGCGAATACGTTTTCGGCGGTATCGAAAAAGACGCCGTCGATTTTACCGACAACTACGACCACACGATAACGGAACCTTTGCTTTTGCCGGTCGCTTTCCCGAACGTTCTGGTTGCGCCCAACTCCGGAATTGCTGTCGGTATCGCGTGCAATATTTGTTCATTCAACCTCAATGAGATCTGCGATGCGACGATCACGCTTCTGCAAAAGGGTGAACTGACTGACGACGACCTTCTCAGCATTGTCAAAGCGCCTGATTTCACCACCGGGGCTCAGTATCTGTACGACAGAGAAAAACTGCTCGAGATCTATCGCACCGGCCACGGAACGGTACGTCTCCGCTCAAAATACAGATACGATAAAAAAGATAACTGTATCGAAGTTTACGAGATACCTTACACCACTACTATCGAAAGCATAAAAGACAGCATCATAAAGCTGATCAAAGAGGGCAGTTTCCGTGATATTTCAGACGTCCGTGACGAGATCGGCAAGGACAGCATGAAGCTCGCCATCGACCTTAAACGCGGCGTTGATCCCGATAAGCTCATGGCCCGCCTTTTACGCAACTCGAGGACGCATCTCGAAGATACGTTCCGCTGCAATTTTAACGTTCTGATTTGCGGTTCTCCGCGAGTGCTCGGCGTGGCGGAACTGCTTGAAGAATGGAGCGCGTTCCGGATAGAATGCCTGCGGCGCGTTTTCACTTTCGATTGGGAAAAGAAAAAGGCACGTCTTCATCTTTTGGAAGGGCTCAAAAAGATCCTGCTTGACATCGACAAAGCAATAAGGATAATCAGACATACCGAAAAGGATTCTGACGTTGTACCCAACCTTATGTCCGGCTTTGACATTGACGAGCTTCAGGCGGAATATATCGCCAATATCAAGCTGAGAAATCTTAATAAAGAGTATCTGCTCGATAATATCGACGAGATAGACGGGCTCGAAAAGGAAGTCAACGAGCTCTATTCTCTGATCCAAAGCAACGCTAAGATCAAAAAGTATATTATCAAAGAACTTGAATCGATAAAATCGAAATACGGCAAACCGCGCAAGACCGAGATAGTCTATGATGACGTGTACGCGGACGCTTCTGCCGAAGAAGAGGAGCTGCCGGATTATCCCGTGACAGTATTCCTTTCCAAAGAGGGCTATTTCAAGAAATGCACCGCTCAGTCGCTCCGCGGAAACGACGTTCAGAAGTTCAAGGAAAACGATTACCTTGTTTCGGTCCAGGAATCTTCCAACAGATCGCAGATCCTGTTCTTTACAGACAAAGCACAGGTCTACAAAGCGCGCCTTTCGGAATTCGAAGATTCCAAAGCAAGCTCGCTTGGCATTTTCGTCCCCGTCAAGCTCGGCTTTGACGCCGACGAAAAAATCATTGCCGGTATCTGCCTGAACGACCTCAACTGCGAATTCGTACTGTTTTTCGAAAACGGAAAAGCGGTCAAGATACCTGCTAACTCTTACGAAACGAAAACTAACCGCCGCAAGCTGAAAAACGCTTTCTTTGACGGCTCACCTTGCGTCGGCGTATTCGTTTCTAACGAAAAGAACGAATATCTCGTACGTACGGATTCTATGCGCGCGCTCCTTATAAAAGACAAGCAGGTCACCAGAAAGAGTACGCGTACCTCGTTTGGGTCTGCTGTTTTCACGCTCAAAAAAGGTCAAAAGGTAGTTTCCGCGATCGTTTATAACAAAGAAAAAGAACCGCTACAGAAAGAAAGCCGCTATCGCAAATCCGCGCTTCCTTCCACCGGCGGGATTTTCGAGGAAGAAGACGTTGATTTTTTGCAGCAAACTCTTATGTAAGGGCGCGTTGCCTTCCTGAAGGGGGATCTTTATGAACCTGAAAAAACTGTTTAAGAACAATATATTCATGCTCGTGCTGAGTATAGCATTCATGATCGCATTCTGCATTATAGCTTTCGTATACAACGTCAAGGCGGGTATACTTTCGAGCATTCTGTTTGTTTGTTATATCGTATACGTGCTGATATATTCTTATTTCAGCAGCGGAGAGATAAAGAATAACCTTGCAGGGAAATCTCTCGCCTCTCACACGTTCGATTTTATTTCCGATATGAACGTCCCCGTACTTCTGGGCGATTCCAAGGGCGCCGTTTCGTGGTATAACAACGCTTTTCGGGAACTGTTTTCCGAATCGAGTTTCAAGATCGGAGACAGCGGAAAATCAATATCCGAAGAGATAGATATCAATATGTTCGAAACGGCAAGAGGGAATTCTGCTGCTAACGGATCGCTGCTTTCGCAAAAGGGCGGCAGGCATTACAGAATATATCCTTATTATATCGAGACCATGCGCAAGAATTTCTGGCTTGCCGTATGGATCGACTGCACCGATCACGAAGAACTCATTAAAGAACACGCCGAATCCAACCTGCTTGTCGCGTACGCCGCCGTAGATAATATCAACGAGCTTTCTTCCGGCATCCAGCAGGACAGATACCGCGAGATATCCGCTAAAATTTATAACGTGCTTAACGAATGGGTAAACTCTATGCACGGCATAATCAAGGAATACGAACGTGATAAGTATCTTATTTTCTTTGAAGATCGGTATATAAACCAACAGATCGAATCAAAATTCGATATCCTCGATAAGATCAACGATCTTTCTGCGGATACCGACGGCGTTCCGCTTACGGTTTCGATCGGTATTGCGCGGCTGTACGGCGGTGGACTCGACGAAAAAGAAGAAGCTGCAAAGAATTCCTTGCAGCTTGCCTTGCAGCGCGGCGGCGCGCAAGTTGTTGTTAAAAACCGCAGCGATAACGATTTTTACGGTGGAAGGACAAAGACGATCCAAAAGCGGACGAAGATCAAATCGCGCGTGGTCGCAAATCAGCTCGTTTCTCTTATTTCAAAGGCGTCGGATATCCTTATCATGGGACACGCCAACCCCGATTTCGACGCAGTCGCCTCTTGCGTCGGTATAGCGCGTCTATCTATTTCACTCGGCAAGAATGTCAAGATCGTAGAAGATCTCGATAATCAGAATTTCCTTATATGCCGTGATAAGCTTTCAGCGCTCAAGGAATACGACGACCTTTTCGTCGACAAAGTATACGGTCAGGAACTTCTTAAACCGGATACGCTCGTTGTTATAGCTGACGTCAGCAATCCCGGTATTTTCGAATCGCCCGAGATATACCGTAACGCCGAACATATTGTTGTTATCGACCACCACAGACAGATCCAGGAATTCACCAAAAATCACGATATCACATATATAGAGCCGACTGCATCGTCTGCGAGCGAGCTCGTGGCGGAAATGCTGGAGATCGTGCTTCCGTTGAACTGCCTCGCCAAAGAAGAAGCCGAACTCATGCTCGCCGGGATATTGCTGGATACGCAGAATTTCACCCGTAACGTCGGTATCCGCACTTTCTCTGCCGCGATGTACCTGCGCGGCGAGGGAGCAAATACTTCCAACGCGCAGGCGCTCTTCAAATATCAGCTCGGCGAATTCAAAAAAATAGCGGAATTCGAACGCAACATTTTCATATTCAGAAAAATATTCGCCATAACTCAATACGAAAACGACAACGATCCCGAAAACCGCGTCACGGCGGCGCAAGTCGCAGAACGGATGCTGATGATAGACGGGATCCACGCATCGTTTACTGTCTCAAAGGCAGAAAACGCAATTCATATTTCAGCGCGCAGCGACGGCAGCGTGAATGTATCGCTTATCCTCGAAAAGATCGGCGGCGGCGGTCACTTTGATTCTGCCGGTGCAAGGATAAACGGTACGAATATGAAACAGACCATGTCAATGCTTCGCGAAGCCATAGTCAATTATTGCGATAATAATTAAGGAGGTAATACCTATGAAAGTCATATTGCTCCAGGACGTAAAAGCACAGGGGAAGAAAGGCGATATAGTGAACGTGTCCGACGGTTACGCTCAGAACTTCCTGTTCCCGCGCAATCTCGCCAAAGAAGCCAGCGCTTCCGCATTGAACGAAGTTAAACTTCGCAAGGAAGCCGAAACCTTTAAGAAAAAAAAAAAAAAACAGGCGGCCATAGAAAACAAAGCCGCGCTTGAAAAATCCGTTCTTGTTTATAAAACGACAGGCGGCGCAGACGGAAGACTTTATTCCGCAGTGACCGCAAAAGATATTTCGGATATGATCAAAAAAGAACTCGGTATAGATATTGACAAAAAGAAAATATCCGTAAACGAAGTTATTAAGACCGTTGGGGAATATAAAGCGATCGTCAAACTTTTCCCCGAAATTAACGCTGTCATCAAAATCGTTGTCGAAGGGTGAATCGTTTTATGAGCGAATTCGATGGAATCAAACAGTACCCTCATTCTAACGAAGCGGAACAGGCAGTCCTCGGTGCGCTTATAATCGATCCCGCCAAGTTTTCCGAAATTTCCGGACTTGCAGAAGATGATTTTTATACCGAAACACACAAAGTCATATTCGGCGCCATAAGACGTCTTTTCGGCATGAGCCGCGAAATAGACGTAGTTACGCTTGTTGATGAAGTCAAAAAGACCTTCACGGGCGCTGATCTGGACGCGGCCAAATACATCAAGACGATATGCGATGTCGCGGTTGAAAACACCAATATTGCGGAATACGTCAGGATAATAACCGAAAAATCGATCCTGCGCAAACTTATAGATGCTTCACGGAAGATTTCCGAAAAAGCTTTCGACGCCGGCGGAGACGTCAAACAGATCGTTCAGTATTCCGAAGAACTCGTTTTCCGTATTGCTGACGAACGTTATCATACCGAGCTTACGCCGATCGCCGATACTGTCAAAGAGAATTACGCACGTTTTCAGTTCCTTTCCCGTAATCCCGATGCATACAGCGGAGTCAAAACAGGGTATTCTGAACTCGACCGCTACTTTATAAGTCTCGACGAGGGCGATCTTGTTCTCGTCGGCGCACGTCCCGGCGTTGGTAAGACCACATTTGCGCTCAACCTCGCACTGAACGTCGGCCTGAAGTATTCGGATAAGGATATCGCTATCTTTTCGCTCGAAATGTCAAAAGAACAGCTCGTAAACCGTCTTATATCGTGTCAGGCGCTTATAGACAACTATACGGTAAAACGCGCGTCGTTCAACGACGAACAGTGGGGCGAGCTCGCTAACGCCTGCTCAAAACTCAGCGAAACGCATATTTTTATCGACGATACCACGAACATCACTGTAACCGACATAGTTACAAAGGTCCGCCGTCTTAAGAATCCCGGCTTCATAATAATAGATTATCTGCAGCTTATGCACGGAGAATCGCACAAAGACAACCGAGTTCTTGAGATCGGAGATATCACTCGTTCTCTCAAGATCCTTGCCAAAGATCTTAAAGTTCCCGTACTGCTGGTGTCGCAGCTTTCCCGTCCCCCTAAGGGCATAAAGGAAAAACGCCCTCAGTTGCAGGATCTGCGCGATTCCGGTTCTATTGAACAGGACGCGGATATAGTCATGATGCTTTATCGCGAAGACTATGATAATTCCGAAGCTGAAAAAACTGACGCAGGCGACAGCGGTCAAAAGACGGTAGAGTGTATAATTGCAAAGAACCGCCACGGTAATACAGGAAAAGTCAATTTTGCCTGGTACGGTCCTTATTTCAAATATGTGCAGATCGACGAATCGCACGGTGGTTCAGATGAGCAGTAAGGGCTCTTCAAAACTCCGCCTCAGGATCATTCGCACCATAGATGAAAATTCGCTCCTTGACGGCGTAAAAAGCGTCTTGCTCGGCTTTTCCGGCGGTGCGGATTCCGCGGTGCTTTTCGACGTTTTGCTTTCGCTTCGTAAAAAGTATTCTTTTACTTTATACGCCGCTCACGTCAACCATATGATTCGCGGCGCGGAAAGTGACAGGGACGAGGAACTTGTTCGGTTGGTATGTCAAAAAGCCGGCGTCAAGCTTTTCGTGAAACGTATAGACGTTCCTGCTATCGCCGCGGAAAACTCCCAGTCGCTCGAGCTTGCTGCAAGGGACGCAAGGTATCGCTTTTTCAATGAATGCGTTGAAGAAAACGGTATTGACGTTATCGCCACGGCTCATAACGCCTGCGACAACACCGAAACGTTGCTGTTGAATCTTGTCAGAGGGACGTCTGTAAAAGGACTTGCCGGGATACCGTATAAGAGAAAAAAAATCATAAGGCCTCTTCGCGACTGTACCAGGGATATGATCACAGAATACGCGTTGCGCTACGGCGTAACGTATGTGACCGATTCGACAAATCTTATCGATGATTGTTCACGGAACATTATTCGCTTAAAAGTCATACCCGAGCTTCGCCGTATAAATCCTTCGCTGGATACTGTAGTTCTGGCGGAAAGCAAAAGCTTTTCCGAACTTTCGTCATTGATTGACGGCGTTCAGACGGACCGTCGTTCAAACTACGCCGATATGCCCGATTATCTTATACGCGCCGCCGTGATAAAAGAATGCGGAATTGTCGACAGGGAATTGCTTTCGCGAATAGCCGATGCGCTGAGATCGCGAAAAAATCTTTCTTTTACTTTGGCAGACGGTAAAACGCTTAAAGTATCAGACGGTGAATTCAAATTATCCGCTGCTGATAAAGAAGTTGTCGGGAAAATTGAATATACCGCTCTGTTGCCTGGCAAGAATGAACTTGACTGCGGTTCGACGGTTTTTCTTGCGTATCCTGAAAGTTTTAATGAAATTTACAATTACACAACAACATTACGTTTATCTTTTGATAATATAAATAGCGTGGTCTCAGTGCGTTCTCGCTCGGAAGGCGACCGCATTTCCGTGCGCGGTATGACAAAAAGCGTAAAGAAAGAATTCATAAACAAAAAGATACCCCGTGAATACAGGGATCTTATTCCGGTTATTTGCGTTGACGGCGCGATAGCGGCGATACCGTTCATCGGCGTTGACGATTCATTTTATGTTAAAAATCAGGCCGACGCATCCGTTTGCCTGGGTATAGATTTTCCTTTTGAAACAAAATCATTCTCGTAAAGGCGGTGGAATCAATGAAATCCAACCGAAATATCATCTGGTTTTATCTCATTCTGATCGTTTTAGTGGTATTCATAGCCACACTTTTTGCTTCTAACGGTTCGGAAACGCCGGTAACGTACAGCGACGTTGTCGGCTATTTCAAGGCGGAAAAAGTAAAAGCATTTGTAGTCGATCAGGACAATATGCTTAAAATGCAGCTCGAAGGCGATAAAGTCGTCGAGTATAAGCTTAAATATTTCGAAGTATTTTACGACGATCTGCATGAACTCATAGAAGAACAGTATGCAAACAAGATCATTACCAGGTTCGATTACGAACCGGCTACGTCTTTGCCGTGGTGGGTAAGGTTTTTGCCTTATCTTATAGTGATCGTAGTTCTCGTAGTCATTTGGTGGATGTTCATTACTCGCGCCGCCGGCAAGAGCGGCGGCACATCCGGGACCGGCGGCGGACTCGGCGGTAGGATGAATTCCTTTACAAAGGCAAGAACAAAGCTCGGCTCCGATGAAAAGCATAAGGTCTTGTTTTCCGACGTTGCAGGTGCGGACGAAGAGAAAGAAGAACTCAAGGAAGTTGTTGAATTTCTTAAGGATCCCGGCCATTTCAGCGCGTTAGGAGCAAAGATACCTCGCGGCGTGCTCCTTGTAGGCGCTCCCGGCACCGGTAAAACTCTGCTTGCAAAGGCGGTCGCCGGCGAATCCGGTGTTCCTTTCTATGCTATTTCCGGTTCCGATTTCTTAGAAATGTACGTCGGCGTGGGCGCCTCCCGCGTGAGAGACCTTTTTGAGACTGCAAAGAAAACCGCGCCCGCAATTATTTTCATCGACGAGATCGACGCTGTCGGCAGACACAGAGGAGCCGGCTGGGGCGGCGGTCACGATGAACGTGAGCAGACGTTAAACCAGCTGCTCGTTGAAATGGACGGTTTTGGCGTCAACGACGGTGTTATAGTCATCGCCGCTACAAACAGGCCCGATATCCTTGATCCCGCTCTGCTTCGTCCGGGCCGTTTCGACAGGCAGGTTACTATAAATTATCCCGATATAAGGGGAAGAGTTGAAATATTAAAGGTCCATTCTCGCAATAAACCGCTTGCCAAGAACGTAGACCTTGAAACCGTGGCGCGTTCCACCAGCGGCTTCACCGGTGCAGATCTCGCCAATCTCCTTAACGAAGCCGCCCTTCTCGCCGCACGCGAAGGGAAGACCGAGATCGATATGGAAGATATCGAAAAATCCGAGATCAAAGTCATCGTCGGTCCACAGAAGAAGTCGCTCGTTATCACAGAAGAAGAAAAGCGTAATACTGCTTATCATGAAGCCGGCCACGCCGTCGTCGGTCATTTCTTGTCGACTCAGGATACCGTTCATCAGGTGTCTATCATTCCAAGCGGTATGGCAATGGGATATACTTTGTCTTTTCCTCAGGAAGACAAGCATAATTCTTACAAGTCCGAAATGATCGACCGTATATCTGTCCTTCTGGGTGGAAGATGTGCCGAAAAGCTCGTCCTTCACGATATTTCCGCAGGCGCGTCCAACGATATACAGCGCGCGTCAGAACTTGCACGCAAGATGGTCACCCAGTACGGCATGAGCGAAAAGCTCGGCCCGATCGTGTTTGGCACCGGCCATGACGAAGTTTTCCTCGGCAAGGATTTCACTTCTACGCGCAACTATTCGGAAAATATTGCCGCCGAGATCGATCAGGAAGTCCATTCTATTATAGAAACTGCGTACGGCAAAGCTGAGGCAATTCTCAAATCGAATAAGGATAAGCTTGATTTCATAGCCAAATATCTTGTGGTGAACGAAGTCATGGACAGAGAACAGTTCCTTGCTGTTTTCGAACCCGATCCTACTTTCGAAAAATTAGACGCTATCAAAGAAGCAAAACGCGCCAGGTATTCCGCCGCCAACGCTGATGACAACGTTGATTCCAAGCAAGGTCACGAAGAAAACGAATCCGCGGAATAGAAATGATTTTTCCGGGAAAGGTGAATCATGGACGATAATAAACTTTTGAAAGCAAATAAAAACGACAACAGCATCAAAATTATGATCGCGGTGATCTGTGTTTTGGCGCTTCTTATCGCCGGGCTTTGTGTGTATCTCTTCGCTTTTGCCTTGAACAAAGACGATAATACCACCGACTCTTCCGCGCCGGCGGATATATCCGACGCAATTTCGGACCCCGTCTCGGAGCTTTCCGAAAACGCCGAATCTTCTGCAGAAGTGTCCGACGATCCGGTTATTTCCGAAGATATCTCTTCGGATACCGAAACAAGCGTACCTGAGCCGTCATCAGAGGAAACTGTTTCAGACCAGGAAACAAGTACGGAAGAATCTTCTTCCCCCGAAGAAGAGCCGGAACATCGCTGGGTCATAAACTATCTCGGTTACACTTATCTGTATAACGGTTACGGTTTTGAACAGTTCACGTTTTCAAGCAACATTGTCAATAAATATACTGAAGCGCTCAATAAAGTCAAGTCGCTTGCCGGTGATAAAAGGGTATTCAATATTCTCGTCCCCACCAATTGCGAATTCTTCAGTATACCGGCTTCGGTCAAACGCGAAGACGATTTCTATTGCGCAAGCCAGCGTAAATTCATGAATTCGGTTTACACAAAGACCGATCCGTCTATAATCAATGTCGACGTTTACAACACCTTGGAAACGCACTACGACGAAAAGATTTATTTCAATACAGATCCCAACTATACACATTTGGGAGCTTATTACGTCTATTACGATTTTTGTAAAGCGTCGGGGCTGACGCCTGTCGTTGCGTCTTCTTATACGCAAAAAACTCTCAACGAACAGTTCCTGGGCAAGTTTTTCACCGCCACCGGTTCCGAAAGAGTTATGAAAAACGCTGATAAATTCTATTATTTCGATATAGACGACTTATATTCATGTACCGAAAAGGTTTATCGCGGCAGCGGTAACGTTCACCGTACAGGCGTTATCTTTGCAGACACAAGTTCGTATAACTATTATACTTTCCTTGGCGAAGACGCCAAAAGGATCGATATAGAAGCGGCAGGCGACGCTTCGCGCAGCGTTCTCGTTATAGGCGATTCTGCGGCCGCACCGTTCATCACGTTCCTGGTCCCCAATTACGGCAAAATAACTTATATCAATCCTTCGATCTATAGCGAAAGTATTGCAGATATGCTTTCCGGCAGCGAATTCAACGATATCGTTGTCATCACTTATAACACCTATGCCGGGCGTTTGCTTTATTCGGATCTCGAAAAGATAGCGGGGAAATAATATGGCTGAATATCTTATCGGCGGTTATATTTCTGTAGCTTCCGTTATAGAAAACAAAAGCCGTGATATCATAAAAATCCTTATAGATGCAGAAAGGCAGAGCCGTATAAGCTCTGCCTCGTATCATTACCCCGAAAAAGCGCAATACGTGTTCTTGGAAAAGTTCTTCAAGTCGTCCGGCGTCGATGTCCGGCGCGTCTCTTCTAAAGAATTCTCCGTTCTGACAGACGGCGAGGCATACGGCGGGATCGCTGCTGTAGTCGGCGAAAGAAGATATGTTTCAGTTGAACAAGCGCTGCATAACGCGAAATTTACACTCATGCTCGACGGAATCGAAGATCCGTTCAATTTCGGTTATGTGCTGCGCACTGCGTACGCATGCGGCTGCGACAGCGTTTTGCTTCCTGTGCGCAATTATTTCACATCTTCATCAATAGTGATAAGATCTTCCGCGGGCGCTTCCGAGATGTTGCCTATAGCGCTGTTCGACGATGCTTCGGTTGTTACGTCATATCTTGCCGAAAACGGTTTTTCGCTTGTCTGCACCGCAAAGACCAAAGACTCCGTTGATCTTGAACACGCAAAATTCAAAACACCCCTGTGCCTTGTGATAGGCGGAGAAAAGCGCGGTATTAACAAAGGGCTTCTCGCCGCTGCCGACAATGTAATAAGTATAAATTATAAAAACGATTATAAAATGTCGCTTTCAGCTTCTTCAGCGGCTTCTATACTTATTTACGAAGTGGGTTCACGCATATAGTACAATTCCGGCACTTTACCTACTATGAGCGTCTCGCTTATCACGTATTCACATGATATTTCCGCGTCGTTCATACTGAAAGGCGAAAGTACGCTAACCAAAACGCTTATCCTTACGTTTATCCTGTGAAGCGTCTGGTTTATTCCTGCGCTTATGAACTTGCTTTCCGCGCCTGCGCTTACGCTTCCCAGCGGCACTACTTTGATTTTTATTCCGGGCCCGCGGCCGGAAAGCATTTTTATACCCGTGACGTTGCCTAAAGGGATCGCAAAAGATTCCGACAAGTTTTCTATACGCCGAGTAGACTCAAAAGTCAGCTCGGCGGTTATTTTATTCAGCAGCATAGAATCAACCATAAGCGCGCTGACTTCACCGTTGACGGTTTCCTTTTGTACGATCCCTTTTATATATTCGCCGTATTTTAAGGTTACTGACGAGAACGATTCGTATAACGCACCTGTAATTGCGTTTTTAACTTCGTATGCCGCATATTCATCCGCCGCGCGTTTGAATCCTGCGGCAAAAGCAGCGGCGGCAGCAATGATCAGTATCAAAACTGCAAATATGATTATTCGTGCTTTATTTTTCCGTGCCACCTTTTGCCTCCGAAATATATATATTATCATTCTATGCTAATAATACATTTCGGGTGATTATATGAAGATCTTCAAAACAGTCAGCGCCATTGTTGCTTATTTTGTGCTTTTCGTTTCAATGTTCGGCGATCCGGTCTGCATACTCCTGACTCTGAAACGGGCCGATTCGCTTTGCAAAACCGATTATTCCGGAATGCTTCATATAGGCGAATATCGTTATGACAAAAAGAAAGATATTTACTCTTTTGAGCTTATTGACAAGAGCGGGATCGTTTCAGAACTTTCTTACGATCCTTTAGAAAACACTTTTACAGACAGATATTATATAGACTACTGCTCGTATGCTATAAACGTTATGAGGGGTGAATGTATATCCAAACTTCGCGCCGCAGGAGCCGATCCGGACGAGATTACGTTGTATGTGCGGATAGATCGAGGTATAATAGGTGAAAAAGTGATCGCATCCGCGTATAAGATCGTACTGCTTTACGACGCCGCAACATTTGAAGAATTTGCGGATACCGCTTATAACGCAATAAAAGCCGTCAGAAATGACGGCTTAAAGGAATTAGAGATATATTCACATGAATTCAGCTTAAATGTCAACGGCCTGGCTTTTTTCGCCGATAAACACGGGATAATTTCACGTATCGCGCATTAACTCTTTTTTCTGCCAAAAAGACTGTGGGTCCGGGCTTTCAGAGAATCGGTACGTTTTGAAGTCTCATCTTTTTCAGATATGAAAGTGCAAGAAACATCGTCAAAGCTAACGACGTCGTTTTCACGGACTTTGAACCCGAGCGAAAGCATCGGAAGAACGATCACCGACGAATCGTCTCCGTGAAGCTCAACGAGTTTGTTTTCGATCTTGTCAACGGTATAAAACATAAAATATGACCTCCTTATTCCGTTTCTTTGCCTAGCGTTTCTATTTCATCAACGGGTATATACATTATACCGTAATGAAAACGCACGCCTTTTTCTGTTTGCTCCTTTATTCGCTGCTGTAATCCGGAACCGTTACGCAGGAAACGGCATTCAGCGCCGTATTCGCCCAATGTGGGAATAATATGCGCAGAACGGTTCACGCGCATGATGTTACTTTCTTTTGGCATCACTCTTTCAAGTTCTGGGGCAAAGATCCATGAATAGCCGACAATAGCAGCAGGATTAATTTGCGGGTAGAACTCTTTATAAAATGCAAGCGCCATGCGGCACGCTTCTTTTATCTTTTCTGGGGTGTATTCAATTCCGGAAGGGATATGGATATTCAGAGTATACGTACCGGATGTCAGAAAATCGTGCCATTGAGGTTTGGGAAAATCCGTTACGGTGCATTCGGTAACGCCTCTGGCAGATATTCTGTTGCCAATGTATCCGCTTTCGTTTTCTGTAAACGAAGTCTTGAATACGGAAACCGATGCGTCATTTGTCAGCGCGCCGTTTTTGTCGGCATTGTATTCGCCGCAGGCCAATGAAACGTATTCCTTTCCGTTAGTGATAACTTTAAAATCATCGCCGAATACGCCGGGCACAAATTTGAGTATACCAAACAAGAACATACATCCGCCGGCGCAAAGCATATTCCAGTTCCATTCCAGAATGCCCCAATAACCGTACTTTTCAAGGCAGGAACGCGAATATCCGCGGAACGCGTTCAGGTTTTCCGCGTTAAGATCTTTAGGCGGCTTTTTGTTTTTTAAGGTGTTGGCAAGCGCCGCAGCTACTATTACCCAATTCACCTGCTCTTTTTTGATCCCGTCAACGTTAAAAAGATCGTCGGTATATATATGATTGACCCACGGATCCCGCCTCGTGACAGTGATATATATAATGAAAGCCGCGCACAGACGCGATATTTCGTTTTCGTTTATTATTCTTGCGCATTCAACAAGCGATTCTTTTCCTTCATCGGGAAGTTCGGTCTGTTCGGCGACAAGCAGCGCGTCTTCTTCGCTTAATGCCGCAGAGCCGTCATAGCAGGATACAAAATCTTCATATAAATCGGCCGCATAAGAGGGAAGTTCAAAATTAAAAAGCTTTTTGAATTCAGAATATTTCATTTTCTTCTCCTATAACGTACTTGTTGATGTTACCTATTATTCCTTGCGAAGATACGAACTGCGGAACTTTTCCGGATATAAGAGCATAATTCGAATAATGAAGATGCCCGGCGAGCACCATAACGACGTTTTGCGAATGCGTATCGATAATATTTATGAAATCAATGTTTTCATCGGGACACCCTTCGTAGTTAAACTGAAAATACACTCCGCTTTGTTTTAACTTGTGTGCATTCGATTCGCACATGACCGGTACGTGCATTACTATAACGGATTTTTTGCCGTTTTCCAGAAGAGCGCGTAAAGCGTCGTTTTGTTCCGCCGAGACATTCCGTTTTGAATTGTCCACGCCGATAAGCTGAAGATCGCCGAGGTCGCAGACGCTGACAGGCCGTGCCATTTGCGAAAGAGCGCCGGTCTGCGGCAGTTCTAAACTGTTTTCATGGTTCCCGCATACTGCGACATACGGTTTGTCAAACGCCGAAAGATGCTTTTCCGCAAAACGGATATTTGCCGGGCTGACATAATCGAGCAGGTCTCCGGCTATAGCAAGCGCGTCGCCGTCCTTCGCTGTTTCCAGCGCTCTGCAAAAATGGTACCCCGGAGCCCGCTTTTCGTATTCGCCGTATGGCTCAGCGCCGTGTCTTGCAAAATCGGCGCGAACGCGTTCCCACGACTCTGTCTGGTGTATCGCTTTATCTATCTCTTCTTTTGAGCTGAGCTCATCATATTCAGTCAGATGTGTATCGCTGAAATGATATATCACTTTCTTTTTGATACCGCTGCAAATTATTTTATATTCAGTTATCATTCTGCTGCCTCTTTTCCTGTTTTTATTATAATAGCATATTTATTTATCATTATCAAGTCATTTTTTGTTTATCCTTGTTGACTATCAGCCGCGTTTCTGCTAAAATATACGCAATATAAGAAAGGATCGTTTTTATATGGATTCCGCAATTTCCTTTGAATATCTTACAGGCAAAAGAAAATTTGATTATGACGCTGCAGAGACCGCAGCGCTGCGCTGCGCCGAGGAAGGCATTGTACTTTTAAAAAACCGTTCCAAAGCTCTTCCGCTTAAAAATGGCGAAAATATCGCGGTATTCGGCAGGATGCAGAAGCACTATCTCATATCGGGTACAGGTTCTGGCGGACGTGTTCACCCGCCTTTTGTGACCGACGTCTTCAGTTCGCTGAAAAGCGCGGGCGTTCACGCAGATGAAGAAGTCGAACGGTATTATGACGCTTTCGTAAAAGAATTTCCGTACGACACGGGCAACGGATGGACTCATCCGGCGAGCCAGAACGAGCCGCGCCTTGAAGAGAACTTTGTCAGATCAGCAGCAGCTCGATGCGAAACAGCTCTGTTTATTATAACGCGTACTGCCGGTGAAGACAGAGATCTCAAAGAAGGCAGAGGCGAATACATGCTTTCTGAAAACGAGCTTTACGATCTTGAACTGCTGCGCCGACATTTCAGCAAGCTTGTAGTTGTATTTAATATTTCAGGCGTTATCGATTTTTCCGAACTTTCACTTTCAGACCCGGACGCCGTACTCGTGTTATGGAACGGCGGTATGATGGGGGGAGCAGCTGCCGCAAACGTCATTACCGGCAAAGTATCACCTTCCGGAAAACTTGCCGATACCGCTGCTATCTGTAGGAACTCGTATCCTGCCGCTGGGCATTACGGCGATATCAACTCTAACGTCTATGCGGAAGATATATTTGTCGGCTACCGTTATTTTACTACCTTTGACCCTCATGGCGTTTTATACCCGTTCGGATTCGGGCTCAGCTATACGGAATTCAGTATCAGCCCCGTTAGGTTTATCACGTCGGACGATTCTGTGTCAATAACAGTTCGTGTTAAGAATATCGGGTCTGTCGAAGGCAAAGAAGTCGTTCAGTGCTATGTTTCCGCTCCCAGCGGAAAGCTGGGCAAGCCCAAACGCGTCCTTGCCGCTTTTCAGAAGACAAAACGCCTGGCTCCTTCCGAAACTCAGGAAATAACGCTTGACTTTAACGATTCCGTTTATGCGTCATACGATGATACTGCCTTCAATTGGGTGCTTGAACGCGGAAGATATGATTTTTATGTCGGCAATAACTGCCGCGACGTTTTCAATTGCGGCAGCTTCGAGCTTGACAGCGACGTAGTTGTAAAGCGTTGTGAAACCGCGCTGGCGCCTGTCACGTCATTTGACCGTCTCGTAGAACGCGACGGAGAAAAGAATTATGAACCTGTTCCGCTTCGCACAGATTCTTCAGAGCAGCTCCCGCACGAACTCAAAACCTCTGTTACCCGTTTTATTACATTTGACGAAGTCGCCGACGGCAAAGCGCCGCTTTCAGATCTGATCGCTCAGCTAAGCGACGAAGAACTTATGTGTATCGTACGCGGAGAAGGGATGTCCAGCCCCAAAGTCACCCCGGGTACGGCAGCTGCATTCGTAGGCGTTACACCTTCATTGCATAAACGCGGGCTGCCTGTTCTGTGCTGTACAGACGGTCCTTCCGGTATCCGCATGGTAAGCGACGCAAAATGTGTTTCTTATCCTTCCGCAACCTGTCTTGCATGCTCTTGGGATCCCCAGATCGTACGCGAAGCGTATTCATATTGCGGTGCAGAGCTTGCTTCGTACTGTGTAGATATCTTGCTCGGCCCGGGCACGAACATCCACCGAGATCCTCTTTGCGGCAGAAACTTCGAATACTTTTCCGAAGACCCGCTGCTTGCAGGTAAGATGGCGGCCGCGGTATGTTCAGGGCTAGACGATTCCGGCGTTTCCGGCTGCGTCAAGCATTTTATGGCAAATAACCAGGAAACCAACCGTCACGGAGCCGTATCTGTCATCAGCGAACGCGCCGTGCGCGAGATATATTCCAAACCGTTCGATATCTGCGTAAACGAAAGCCCTGTAGGCGCCCTTATGACTTCGTACAACCCGATAAACG
>CACYCI010000033.1 GCA_902772845.1 uncultured Ruminococcus sp. | reverse complement strand
TAACCGGCGTTTTTCAGCAGATATGCCGTAACGGCGCTGTCGACGCCGCCGGACATCCCGACAACAACTTTTTCCATTCCGCTCACCCCTGTAAAAGGATTATAACACACTCTTGTTAAAAATTCAACACCGTAAAACAAAACAAAAAGGACTTGAAAACAAGTCCTTATCTGTGGCGGAAAGACAGGGATTCGAACCCTGGTAGGGGTATTAGCCCTAACACGATTTCCAGTCGTGCGCCTTAGACCAGCTCAGCCATCTTTCCATGCCGCTCTTTAGAGCGACGCTAATTATAGCATAACATTTTGAAAAAGTCAATAGTTTAATTTCAAAAATTGTACGCGTTTGTTATTTTGTGAAATAGCCCGTCATTCCATGACAAATTCGGCAAAACATTCCGGGCGGTGAAAATCCGGCTCCGGCGCGACGACCGGATTATACGTACCGAAATGAGGAATATCGGTCTCGTCGCCGCACTTGAAGAAATTGCCCCTGAACGTATAGCCGGAAGGAAAATCGCAAACGCCGAACACGTCATTTATAACGTCCAGCGGATAAATATACTCTACGTACCAGCGGTCCGCTTCCCTTTTTCCTGTCACTTTGATACGCGTAACGTCGATAAGTTGATCGAGAGGCACTTTATCTTTGCGGCAGGTGCGTTTAGCGGCAAGGAAAGCTCCGTTGGAATTCGTTTCCAGGTTTACATAATAAGGGGAATCATGATTGAACGCCGCAAAAAATTCGAGCGCGCTGTCTTTATATACCGGATCGTTATATTCGTGATACAGCGCCTTAGGGGCGGATTCATGGCAAGTAAGTCTAACGGCGAACCCTCTGCCCGGTATGAACGCGAGCTGAGCGTATGCGACGGGACGGTAATCACCGCCCCAGGGATATTCATCTATATACGCTTTGGGAATTTTTTCCCAATCCGGCGATGCGGTAGTTTTTATAACTGTATAACGTTTCATTCTTTAGGTGTCTTCCTTCTCAAAAGAATTGCAAGCGCGAGAGCGAGTATCATAAGCAGCACTGCTGCGAACAATACCACCCCGCCCCAAACGGACGGCTCTTTAAGGAAATCCTTTATATCATCCACAAGATACATTGCTGCCGGGATGAAAACAAGCGTGAGGAACGCCACGAAGCATACGGTGTACGCAAGTATGCGGATCACGCGCGTGGAGGTATTTATGGCGCGGAATTTTTTTGCTTGCTTTTCGATCGTCTCGTTCTGCAAACGGTAAAGCTCGTCGTATTCCTTCAGTTTCTGCTCTGTGAGTTCGGAAACCGTATTTATGATCGATTCTTTCAAAGAATCCTGCCATTCGCTGAACATCTCGCTCTTGATACGTTCTATCTTTTCATCGATGCTGTCCGAAAGGACCTGATCGACTTTACGCGTCTGTTCGATGCTTTCTTCCATTCTGCGAACTATTTCGGTCTGCTTTTCACGCAGAGCAAGTTCTTCTTCTTTAAGCTTGTTGAACTCCTCGCGTGATTCCATAAGGTGCTTTTCGAGTAAAGTGACCTTATAGCGGGCGTCTTCACGTTCGTAAATAGCTTCAAATTCTCCTTTTGCGTTTTTTATTTCTTTATCCATAAAAATATCCTCCCTTACAGGAGGATATTAACATATTTTTTTGTATATGTCAAGCCGATTTTCGGCAAGGCGGTATACTTTATCGGTTTCCGCGGACCGATACCTGCGGTCTTTCGGCTTTGTCCGACAGCGTCGCAAGGTATTCGGCTCAGATGGAAACGATCCATATCATTTTGCAAAAAAGCGCGCAGGATCCCCGCTGACTCCTTCGCAGATCCACAATACGCTTCCGCCGCAAACATCTATCATTGCGGGGCAGCCGATAAATTCGTTACTGACTCCCAGCGGAAAAGACGGAGAGAGTTCTCCGCAAAAAGGAAACTTAAGGCCTTTTAGCGTTACCGTACAATTTGAAGTGACAGAAAACACCGAAAGATACCCGCGTTCCTCCGCGGAAAAGTCAATACGCCCGTCGCTCAGCAAGGAAGCACATGTGTTTTTACCGCACAGAAGCCCCTCGGCGCCGTTTTTTTTAAGAAAAACGAGCAGAAGCATATTGGCGACTGAATGAGAGATCCGAGCACCGCCGAGCGCGCCGTGCAAAATAAACTTTGTAAAACCTCGCGCAAGTCCCAACTTAAGCGCATATGCGCTGTCTGTATCATCCTTTTCACGCGGCAGTATCACTACGTTTTCTCCGGACGGCACACCATTATAGGAATCAAAATCTCCCACAATGATATTCGGCACGGCGCCAATATGTTCTAAGCTTGCAAGACCCGCGTCGCACGCAATGATAAAATCGCCGTCGCGGGGAGCAAAGCTTTCTTTATCAAAATCTCCGGCGCAGACGATATGGCATATCGGTTTCATGCCTTTTTTTCGTCGGTGAACGGAAGTCCGTTTTGCTCGAAAACTATCTTTTTGATAGCCGGTACTTTAAGCAGAAGGAACATCGCCACACCTGTCATGATCAATTCCGGCAGCATGAACAACCCATTGTAGCACACAGCATATAAAAATGGATTGGACCAATCTTTGGGCATCCAGGAACCAAAGAAAAGCGTACCGGAAACCACGTGCGAAGCGAAGCGCAAGAACAACGCAAGGCAAGTTCCAAGCAGAGCGCCGAGCTCTTTTTTGCGGCGGAACAGTCCTGCGATACCAAGTATGGTAAAAGCTATCAGATAGTCGAAGACTATCATTCCGGCCCAGACGGTAGGCGTAATGCCCCAGCTCATTGCTTCGGGAAGATCGAACATAAACTGGATAGTGGCATAGATAAAAGCGCTCCCCAGCCCCCATTTGAGGCCGAACATTACAGAGATCAAACATAACGGAAGCATGGAAAATGGCGTGACCGAACCGCCAAGCGGCATTTTCCAGAGTTTGATCAAAGACAGGACCGTAGCGAGCGCGATCAGCACCGCACATTCAGTCAGTGTGTAGATATGTTTACGTGTTTTGGATCTATCGTTTTGCATTATTATCCCTTTCCGGCAAAAAGCCGCTTACCCGAACGGATAAGCGGTAAAAAAGCATATGCTCCCTACGCCGGCATTATCCGTACAGGTTCATCGGGTATGATCTCAGCCGCTTGCGCGGCACCCCGTTTTTGTTTTGTCTTTTTATTTTATTTCGTGGATATTAACGAAATACTTGGCATCGTCGTTGGTGATGTTCTTTATCTTACGGTTTTCGAAGAATTTGAGCGCCACCTGATCGAAGAGCGCGTAAGTAAGGACGTCTTCGTCCTGTTCGATATACTCGGCTATTTCAGCGCGGAGTTTATCGAGTTCGGGAGCGAGGTCGTCGGCGGGACGGTAATCCTTGACTTTTTCGTCGCCGATTATCTTCTTGATGAAATCGGGAGCGATGGGCGAAGGAGTCTTGCCGTAGTCGCCTCTGACTATGCCCTTGAATTCCTTGGTGCAGCTCTTGTATCTTTCGCCGGTGAGAACGTTGAAGACCGCTTGAGTGCCGACGATCTGCGAAGAAGGAGTTACGAGCGGAGGATAACCGACGTCCGCTCTGACTCTGGGCACTTCTTCAAGCACCGCCTGGAGCTGATCGATCTTGCCAGCCTGCTTGAGCTGAGAAACGAGGTTGGAAAGCATTCCGCCGGGCACCTGATAGATGAGGGCGTTTATATTGACTTTCATGACCTTGGGATCGAGCAGACCGGATTTGAGATATTTTTCACGCAGAGTATCGAAATACTTGGTGACTTCGTCGAGTTTGTTGAGATCGAGCCCGGTGTCGAACGGAGTTCCCTGCAGAGTGGCGACAATGGGTTCCGTGGGGGGCTGGGAAGTACCGAGCGCCATGGGCGAGATAGCGGTATCGACTATATCCACGCCTGCTTCGCACGCCTTGAGGATCGTCATGGAGGCAAGACCGGCGGTATAGTGAGTATGAAGCTGGACGGGGATCTTCACCTTGGATTTGATGGCTTTGACAAGATCGTATGCGTCATACGGCTTGAGCAAGCCGGCCATATCTTTGATACAGATGGAATCTGCGCCCATTTCTTCGAGCTGCTTTGCATAATTTGCAAAATATTCGTTGCCGAACACAGGACCGGTCGTATAGGACATTGCCGCCTGAACGTGACCGCCTTCTTTTTTGGTCGCATTTATTGCGGTCTTGAGGTTGCGCGGATCGTTGAGAGCGTCGAATATACGGATTATATCTATACCGTTGGCGATTGATTTCTGAACGAAATACTCAACGACATCGTCAGCGTAGTGGCGGTAACCGAGAATGTTCTGACCGCGGAACAGCATTTGAAGCTTGGTGTTCTTGACGTTATCTCTTATAATGCGGAGACGTTTCCAGGGGTCTTCGTTCAGGAAACGAAGGCACGCGTCGAAAGTGGCGCCGCCCCATGCTTCGAGCGAATGATAACCGATGCCGTCCAAAGTTTTGAGTATGGGAAGCATTTCTTCGGTGGTCATGCGGGTAGCGATAAGCGACTGGTGAGAGTCACGCAATACAGTCTCTGTGATTTTTACTTTTGCCATATCGTATTAAGCTCCTTTCAAAACGTTTACTGGAACAGCGCGAGGAACACGCCGGCCGCGACAGCGGAACCGATAACGCCTGCGACGTTAGGACCCATAGCGTGCATGAGCAGGAAGTTCGAAGGATTCTCTTTCTGCCCCACGACCTGCGAAACACGGGCTGCCATAGGAACGGCGGAAACGCCTGCCGAGCCGATGAGCGGGTTGACTTTGCCGCCGGTGACCCAGTACATGATGTTGCCGAAAAGTATACCGCCGAAAGTTGCAAAGCAGAAAGCGGCAAGTCCGAGAGCGATTATGTAAAGAGTCTGAGGGCTCAGGAAGTTTTCGGCATTGCAGGTGGCGCCGACAGAAACGCCGAGCAGAATGGTGACAATATTGATAAGTTCATTCTGTGCGGTCTTGGAAAGACGTTCGGTCACACCGCAGACCTTGAACAGGTTGCCCAGCATAAGCATGCCGACAAGCGGAGCCGCGTCGGGAAGGATCAAACTGGTGACAAGCGTGACGACTATCGGGAATATGACCTGTTCCGCTTTGGAAACGGGACGGAGCTGGCCCATAACGACCTGTCTGGATTTTTTGCTGGTGAAGGCTTTCATAATAGGCGGCTGTATGAACGGCACGAGCGCCATATATGAATAAGCTGCGATAGCGATAGCGGGCAGCAGTTTAGGCGCGAGCGTCTTGGTGACGTAGATGGCGGTAGGACCGTCAGCGCCGCCGATTATACCGATGGAAGCCGCTTCGGGAATAGTGAATCCCAAAAGCAGAGCGCCGATAAAAGCGACGAAAACGCCGAACTGAGCGGCAGCGCCGAGCAGTATGGATTTAGGATTGGCGATGAGCGGAGAGAAATCGGTCATAGCGCCTACGCCCATGAATATGAGCGGCGGATATATGCCGAGCTTGACGCCGAGATAAAGGTAGTCTATAAGGCCGCCGTCATGCGCCAACGCTTTCCAGTCGATCACGCCGGATCCGTTGATGAAGATATCGTTATGATAAAGCCCTGCGAGCGGCAGGTTTGCGAGCAGCATACCGAACGCAATGGGAACCAAAAGAAGCGGTTCGAACTTTTTGACTATCGCCAGATAGAAGAGGACGCCTACGATGAGATACATCACGACGGTCTTCCAGTCGATAGCTGCGAAACCGGATCTTTCAAATATAAGTTTGAAAGAGTTGATTATTTCCAAAACTATACCCCTTTTCAGTTAGTGTAGGACGCAGCGGCGTCAGCCGATCACGAAAATGAGATCGCCGGTATTGACGGTAGCGCCTTTGGATGTGGCGGATTTGACCGTTCCGTCGCAAGGGGCAAGGACTTCGTTTTCCATTTTCATGGCTTCGAGTATGCAAAGGACGTCACCTTTTTTTACGGTATCGCCCACAGCGAAATTGACTTTGAGTATATTGCCGGGAAGCGGCGCGTTGACTTTTGCGCCTTCGGTGGGAGCGGCTGCGGGTGCGGATTTGGGAGCTTCCGCTTTGGGAGCTTCAGCTTTGGGGGCTGCTGCTTTGGCAGCGGCGGGAGCGTAGACAGCGTTAGGATCTGCTTCTTCAACGGCGACTTCGTATTTGGTTCCGTTTACGGTTACGATGTACTTTTTCATTTTTTGTTACTCCTTAAAATTTAATCGATTTTTCTGATCGAAACGACTTTGAATGCTGCGTCGGAATCGTTTCTTGCTGCGGCGATGGCAGCGGTAGCCACTGCTACGGTAAGCTCTTCGTCATCTTCCGCCGCGGGGGTCGCTGCGGCAGCAGGCTGAACAGCGGGAGCGGGAGACTTCTTTTTCTGCGTCAGCTTGTAATAGAGCTTGAACAGATAAAGGATACCGCACAGGAAAATGAGCACCGCGAACACTACGAGCATTCCGATAGCACACACGCGCAGGCCGTAAAGCAGTCTGTCGACAAAAGAAGCGTCTTCGGCGAGATTCTCAAAACCGGATTTGAATTGCTCTTGCAGAACTATCAGGTTCATGTGATGACCGTCCTTTCCGGACGAAACTCTCATTCCGTCCCATTATAATAACGGATTATATAATACAACAGACGGTGCGAAAATTCAAGAGGATTTTCTCATTTTTGATTAAATTCTGCGATTTTGACAGTAGCATGTTGACAAACAAACTTTTATGTAGTAAAATATACAAAAATTTTTTGAAAGGCTTGATCATATGTCTTCTCTGCATCCCGACGCTCAGGAAATTCTCATCTCAGAACAGGAACTTGCCGATATAGTGCATTCTCTCGGCGAACGGATCAGCCGTGATTACGCCGGCAAAAATCTGCTGCTGGTCGGCATTCTGAAAGGTTCCGTACTGTTTATGTCTGACCTCATGCGTTGCATAACGCTCGACTGCAATATAGATTTCATGCGCGTTTCTTCTTACGGCGCCGGCACTTCGAGTTCCGGAAAGATCAACATAGAGCTTGATCTTCGCCGTTCCATAAAAGGTTACGACGTACTTATCGTTGAGGATATCCTCGATTCCGGCAACACGCTTTCCCTGCTCAAAGAGCTCCTGCTTTCGCGCGGGCCGGAAAGCGTAAAGATCTGCACCTTGCTCGACAAGCCGGAACGGCATATGACCGACATAAAGCCGGAATATATAGGAAAAGTCATACCCAATTATTTTGTTATCGGATACGGGCTTGACTATGACGAAAAGTACCGCAATCTTCCCTATGTGGGGATACTCAAACCGGAAATATACGAGTGATACGTAATCACAGGTGCCGGCGCTCAATGCGCCGGCATTTTATATTAAAGATATTGCATTATATATATTTTAAAAATAGGTCAAGAAAATCATTGACATTTGCACAAGGATATGATAGAATAAAGTGAACATTAGTTCGGTCGATAAGACTCGAAAACAATATAAAGGAAGGTATATATCATGGCGGAAAACGATATCAGCAGAGAGAACAAAAGAAAAGCGCTGGAGACCGCGCTGGCGCAGTTAGAGAAAAAAGAAGGCAAAGGCATCGTTATGCGCCTTGGCGATAACGCCAATATGGAAGTCAAAGCGGTTTCTACCGGCAGTCTGTCGCTCGATCTGGCGCTCGGTATAGGCGGCGTCCCCAAGGGAAGGATCGTAGAGATATTCGGGCCGGAATCTTCCGGTAAGACAACCGTCGCTCTGCATATGATCTCCGAAGTGCAAAAAGAGGGCGGCTCCGCCGTTTTCATAGACGCCGAACACGCGCTCGATCCTGTCTACGCGCAGGCATTGGGCGTAAACATAAACGATCTGCTCGTTTCTCAGCCCGACGACGGCGAGACCGCGCTGGAAGTATGCGATTCGCTCGTCCGCTCCGGAGCTGTCGATATAGTCGTTATCGACTCTGTCGCCGCGCTCGTCCCGCGCAGCGAAATCGAAGGCGATATGGGTGCTTCTCACGTCGGTCTGCATGCCAGACTTATGTCGCAGGCGCTGCGCAAGCTTTCCGGCGCCATAGCCAAATCAAACTGCATTGTCATATTCATAAACCAGCTGCGCGAAAAAGTAGGCATTGTTTACGGCAACCCCGAAGTGACCACCGGCGGCAGAGCGCTGAAATTCTATGCTTCGGTCAGGATCGACGTCAGAAAAGGCGAACAGCTCAAAGACGGCAGCGAATCCGTGGGCAATCACGTTAAATGCAAAGTCGTCAAAAACAAAGTCGCTCCCCCGTTCAGGACTGCCGAATTCGATATCATATACGGCAAAGGGATCTCCAAGCACAGCGAGCTGTGCGATCTGGGCGTTCAGTTCGGCGTTATAGAAAAGGCTGGCTCATGGTTCTCTTATAACGGTCAGCGCCTTGCGCAAGGAAAAGACAATGTCAGAAAAATGTTCGAAGAAGACCCCGCGCTCGCCGAAGAAGTCGAAAAGAAGATCCGCGCCGCTTATTCAAAATCCAACGGCTTCGGCGCCTCTTACGACGAAGATGACGACGGCGCGGACGGAGAAGAATTCTGATGCTGCTGCCTGTCACTTCGGTGGCCGCAGAACGATCGAAGCATGAGGTAACGGTCGAATGCGGCGGCACTTTCGTCATAACCGAATCGGATTTTCTTTTGCTCGGAATAGCCGATACGGCGACCGCCGACCCGGAAAAGCTTGCTTTCTGTGCAGACAAGCTTGCCTGTATCAAGAAGTGTGAGAACTATCTTTCTTACAGCGACCTTTCCGAGCGTAAGTTGAGAGAAAAATTAAAAGATAAATTCACGCAACCCGTTATAGACGCCGTGCTCGCGTTGCTTACCGAAAAGGGCTATGTAGACGATCAGGCCCTTGCCGAGCGCTTTGCGTCCGAACTCGCGCGGACCCGCTTGTGGGGCAAAAAGCGCATTGCCCAATATCTTTTTACCAAAGGGTTCCGACGCGAGGATATTTCCGCCGCGTGCGATTCACTGGATGACGATTCGCTGCGCGACAATTTGCATGAACTCATAGAAAAAACCGCGCCCAAAGCCGATCTGTCCACTCCGAAAGCCGTTTCGGCATACGGCGCAAAGTTATACAGACTCGGCTGGGATTGGGATGAGATCAAGCCTGCGCTCGCCGAATATTCAAAGGAGCAATAATGTCTATAAAAGTCGGATTTGTAGCTTTGGGGTGCCCCAAAAATCTTATCAACACAGAAACCATGATCGCGCATTGCGCCGCTGCCGGCTACGAGATAGTGGCCGAAGACATCGACGCGGACGTGATGGTCATAAACACCTGCGCGTTCATACAGTCGGCCAAGCAGGAAGCGATCGACAACATTCTCGATATCGCATGGCTAAAAAAGAACCGCAATCTTAAAGGCATAGTAGTCGCCGGCTGTCTTGCCCAGCGTTACGGTGACGAAGTATTCAAGGAGCTCCCCGAGGTCGACGCGGTGATCGGTACGGGGTCGTATGACGATATCGTCAGTGCTGTAAAAGAAGCTTACGAAGGCAAAAAGCATTTACAGTTAGAGGATCCGTGCCGTATGCCTCTTGGCGGCGACCGTGTTATCACCACGCCAGAACATTTTGCATATATACAGATCGCCGAAGGTTGCAGCAACAACTGCACATATTGCATAATCCCCAAGCTTCGCGGCAAATACCGCAGCCGCGAAATGTCCGAGATCGTTTCCGAAGCGCGCGACCTTGCTGCGATCGGTGTTAAAGAGATATGCCTTATCGCACAAGACACCACCAATTACGGCGCGGATCTTTACGGTTCGCCGTGCCTTGACGCTTTGCTGAGCGCCCTTTCGGAAATAGACGGCATTGAATGGATCCGCATACTTTACTGTTATCCCGAAAAGATCACGGACGGGCTCATCCGTGAGCTCGCCGAGAATCCGAAAGTCGTAAAATACATAGATATGCCGATACAGCATATCAACGACGACGTTCTGCGCCGTATGAACAGGCGCGGGAATTCCGCATTGATAAAAGACGTCATACATAAGCTCCGCGCAGCCGTTCCCGGTATCGCACTGCGCACATCGCTCATAGCGGGTTTCCCCGGCGAGACCGAAGAGCAGTTCAAGGAGCTGCTTGCTTTTGTGAACGAGACTGAGTTCGAGAGACTCGGGGTGTTCGAATATTCGCGCGAAGAAGACACTCCGGCATATTCGTTCCCCGATCAAGTCCCGGAAAAAGTCAAGAAAAAGCGCTGCGACGCGATAATGCGCGTGCAAAAGCAGATACACGCAAAGCACAACAAACAGTTTTCGGGTAAGGTCTTGAAAGTCATTTGCGAAGGTTACGACAAAGTTTCGGAATGCTTTTTCGGAAGAAGTGAATATGATTGCCCGGACATAGACGGCAAAGTGTATTTCTTTTCTTCACGCAACGTAAACGAAGGCGAATTCGTGAACGTAAAGATCAACGAAACTGATGATTACGATCTTATTGGAAATGCGATTTTCACGGAGGATGACAATGGGAAAAATCAACCTGCCGAATAAACTGACGATCCTGCGCGGTATACTCGTCCCTTTCTTCGTTTTTTTCATGGTATATCCCGTTTTTGACAACGGCAACGAATTTTGGGCGCGTATCGTTTCTGCTGCTATATTCATTCTTGCGGCAATAACCGATTTTTTAGACGGAAGGATCGCACGCAGCCGAAAGCTAGTTACGCGTTTCGGCAAATTCATGGATCCGTTAGCGGACAAATTCATGGTATTCGCCGCGCTTATAGCGATCAATTTTTCGGACTACATTTTCCCCGTCGAATCCGTAATGTCCGCAAACATACTCAAAAATCTGTTTTTCTGGATGTCGATCGTCATCGTTTTCCGCGAGCTGATGGTCACTTCCCTTCGTTTGGTCGTCGCTTCTGGCGAACAGCAGATAGCCATACCGGCGAATATTTGGGGCAAGATCAAGACAGTTTCGCAAATGCTCTGCATATGCGTCGTCATACTGGAACCGCTGGCTCTTCGCAGCGAGGGGTTCGTTTCGCTGGTCCTAATGGTCGTCACGACCGCATTTACGCTGTTTTCGGCTTACACGTATATCCGCCAATATTGGAAATATATAGACCCTACCGTATAAGAGGTGCAATTTCTACATGAAACTTTACAATTCGCTTACAAGAAACAAAGATGATTTCAAGCCGCAGGACAACACCGTGCGCATGTATACCTGCGGACCGACCGTATACCATTTCGCCCACATAGGCAACTTGCGCACTTATATTGCCGAAGACGTACTTGAAAAATACCTTCGCTACGTCGGCTACGATGTTAAACGTGTTATGAACATAACCGACGTCGGTCATTTGACCGGCGACAGCGACGACGGCGAAGATAAGATGCTGCTCGGCGCCAAGCGCGAAAAGAAGACCGTAATGGAGATCGCCAAGTATTACGAAGACGCCTTCTTTGCAGATTGCGAAGAGCTGAATATAAGGAAGCCCGACACGGTAGTGCCTGCGACATCGAGGATCTCCGATTTTATAAAAATGATCGAAACGCTCATAGAAAAGGGCTATGCGTATACAGCCGGAGGCAACGTGTATTTCGACACGTCAAAGCTGAAAGAGTATTACGTTTTTTCCAAGCACAACGCCGAAGATCTTGAAGTTGGCGTACGCGAAGGCGTGGGCGAAGACGCGAACAAGCGCAATAAAAACGACTTTGCTTTGTGGTTTACAAAATCCAAATTCGATTCACAGGAACTCAAATGGGATTCTCCGTGGGGAGTCGGGTATCCCGGATGGCATATCGAATGCTCTGCAATCAGTCTTAAAGAACTCGGACCGCACCTTGATATACATTGCGGCGGTATAGATAACGCTTTCCCGCACCACACCAATGAAATAGCGCAGAGCGAATCGTTCCTCGGCCATCACTGGTGCGACTTTTGGTTCCATGTGCGCCATCTCAATGACGATACAGGGAAAATGTCAAAATCCAAAGGCGAATTCCTCACCGTTTCCCTGCTCAAAGAAAAAGGGTTCGACCCAATGGTGTACAGGTACTTCTGCCTTATGTCGCATTACCGCAAAGTGCTGGTGTTTTCGTGGTCTGCAATGGAAAACGCCGCCACATCATACGATAAGCTCGTTTCCAGGATCGCTCAGATCAAATGCGACGGCGAAACGGACGCAGAAGCTTTTGCAAAAAACGACGCAGAATTCCGCGAAGCGCTCGATAACGATCTCAACACCTCGCTCGCCGTCACGGCGGTTTACGATGTGCTGAAAGCCGATATAAGCGGGGCGACAAAACTTGCGCTCATATCATCGTTCGACAAAGTGCTTTCTCTCGACCTAATACATCACGCCGAACTGAAACGCGACGCGGAAGAGCCCCGCAAGCAGGCATCCGGTGAAGACGCCGAGATAGAAGCCATGATAGCTGAACGCACCGAAGCGAAAAAAGCCAAAAACTGGGCGCGCGCGGATGAAATAAGAAACATTCTGAAAGAACGCGGCATAATCGTTGAAGACACGCCGCAGGGACCGAAATGGAAGAGGATATAAAAAAGGCAAACAGCTATTCGCCGCTGGTACTTGCGTATATAGGAGATTCATACTTTGAACTTCTGGTACGCGACCGCATTGTAAACGGCGGAAACTGCAATATTTCAGAGCTTTTCGGCAAAGCAAAGAAATACGTGACGGCGGTATCGCAGTCGTCGGCTGTCGACCGTCTCATGCCGCTTCTCAACGACGACGAAGCGTCGGTTTACAAACGAGGACGCAACGCCAAAACAAACCACACACCGCGTTCGGCCGGGAGCAACGAATATCACCGCGCTACCGGGCTTGAAACGCTTTTCGGCTGGCTTTATGTCAGTAACCAAACATGCAGGGCGAAACAGCTTTTTGATCTGTGTTTCCCTGCAGAAACGGAGGACACATAATGAACGAACTCACCTCAAAGGAACAGCGCGTTCTCGATTTTGTACAGCAGACAATAGAAAACGAAGGGTATGCGCCTTCGGTACGCGACATTTGCGCGTCGCTCGGAATAAAGTCCACATCTACTGCACATTCATATCTGCGCAAGCTCAACGAAAAGGGCTATATCCGCAAAAACGACGGGAAATCGCGTGCGGTCGCGCTCGAGCATTCGCGTTTCTCCGGCGGCGACAATATGATACGCGTCCCGCTGCTCGGCAAGGTGACAGCCGGCATACCGATAACGGCCATACAGAATTACGACGGTTACGTCGATTATCCCGCAAGCATGGGCGTTACCAACGCGAATCTCTTTGCGCTGCGGGTAATGGGCGAAAGTATGAAAGACGCCGGAATACTTGACGGCGATATCGTAGTGGTCGAAAGCCGTCAGTATGCGGAGGACGGAGAGATCGTAGTTGCCATGATCGATGACGAAGCGACGGTAAAACGTTTCTTCCGTGAAAAAGGGCGCATAAGACTTCAGCCGGAAAACACCGCGATGAGCCCTATCTATGCGCGCGACGTGACAGTTTTGGGCAAAGTAATTGCCAATTTCCGTTTTTATTGAACGCTTTTAAATACTATTTTCATCTGTAAAACCGGCATAATATAATTTTTTATATTTAAGTTAAAAAAGTTCTTGACAAATCGATCGGATTGTGATATTCTATTGAGGCTGTCGAGAAATGATCCACTAGCTCAGCCGGTAGAGCACATGACTTTTAATCATGGTGTCCGGAGTTCGATTC
>CACYCI010000032.1 GCA_902772845.1 uncultured Ruminococcus sp. | reverse complement strand
TCAATCAGAACGAATGCCATTTCGATCTCATTTCGCTCGGCGGATACGATTTTGTTATAATCTGTATGGGCTACGGTAAAAACGCGGATCCCGACACGGTCGCCTGGGCGAACGCGGTGCTTGCCGCGTATCCGGAACGCAACGCGATCCTTGCAACGCATGAATATATAGACTCTCATGGCAGTCTGTTGAGCGAAAGCGCAAGGATCATGTTAAATGAGATCGCTTTTCCCAATGATAACGTAAAGATGATACTGTGCGGGCATTCCGAAGGGGCGTGCAGCCAGTGGCGCGACGTGCCGGGTTCGGACCGGAAGATACTTGAAATTCTTCACGACTATCAGTTCGCGGAGCTGCAGCGCGGCCCACAGCACGTTATAAATAACTGTACTTGTGACGGCGAAGGGTTCCTGCGTCTGCTGAAGATAACTGCTTCAGGCCAGCTTGTCGCAAAGACATATTCGCCTTATTACGACATGGAAAATTATTTTTCGCCGTATATAGACAATTTTGTTTATCAGCTCGACCTGATTTCGAACACCCAAACAGTAACGACCGATTCTTTCCGGGTGGCGTACGACGCGCAAAAATCGGATACGGCAGATGGAAACGACGTTTGCTTTGCTTTGAAAAACGGCGTGTATTCCGATTTTACAACCGTAAACGAAAAGTTTGCCAACGAGCGGTACTCTGTTTCCAACCCTCAGCTCACAGTTACGACGCCTTTCGATAATTCATACGGCGAGCTGTGGCTTTCCGGAATGGAGCCCACATTGTTCATCGGCAGCGAAAGCGCAGCGCCGTCTTCAGACGTCGTCGAAAAAGGGTACGATCTTATTCCCGCCGACGCTTCGGTACTTACCCGCACGAGCGGCGCAAGCGTATTTGAAGCAAAACGCGATGAAAACGGCGCGCTCCACCTTAAGCACTCAACTACCGAATACAACTGGGTGACGGTGGTGTGGAAGCCGCAAAACGTGAACATAAGCGAATATCCGTATCTCTACTTTTCTGTCAACGTTCAAGGGTCAGTAAAATGGGGAATGTGTTTGAACACATCGTCGGGTAAGCGACTGCATTTCGCTCTGGATCTGTACGAAAAATTCGGTTACAAAGATTATTCCGTACCTTCGGATATGTTTGGCAGTATGCACGGATATCTCGATCTTTCAGAACTGATCCCGCCGGGAGACACCCTGCGTCAGGTCAATTTTACCGCCGCAGTGCCTTATGAAGACGTGGTATTCGATTACGCCTTTTTGGGAAGACCCAAGGGTAATGCACTGGTTTTCAAAGCAGGCAACGCCGTGCGCAAGTATTATGCGCCCGATGGCGCGGACTTTCCTTCGCCCGGCGAGCCGTATCGCGAAGGCAAAAAGTTCGCGGGGTGGGGAGATGCAGCGGGAAACGTCGTATCTTTCCCGATAAACGTGACCTCCGACGCCGAGTTCACGGCTATCTATGAAGATGTTCCCGATTACGTTCCCGAATGCACTTATTACACGACTGAACTCGAAATGGCAGAGAAGCTCGCTGCCGAAGATCCTGACAATAGTTCGGCAGATCAAAGCGGACCTTCTGAAAAGGCGGGAGGCGCAACGCTTTGGATAATAATTGCGGCGGCAGTCGTCATTGCGGTTCTTGCTGCGGTCTTGGTTGTGTCTAGGAAAAAGAAAAAGGTATAAAAAAAGCTCCGGCGCCGTAAAAGGCGCCGGAACGTTTTTATGTTATCTGCAGTATTCTTCGATCAGTTCTTTGAAAATCGGGAGCGAGCGCAGGCATACGTCAGTATCTACGCAATAGGAGATCCTTATAAAACCGGGGCAGCCGAATCCGGCGCCGGGGACGACCAGCAGATCTTTGCGCTTTGCGCGCTCGGAAAAGGAGTTACCGTCGTTTTCCGGAGTCCTAACGAACAGGTAGAATGCGCCGTCGGGTCTGGCGCAGAAATACCCCATTTTTGTAAGGCCTTCGTAAAGGATATCGCGGTTCTTTTCGTATACGGTGAGGTCCGGCTTTATATCCACGCAGGCGGCTATGACGCGCTGTATCAGTGAAGGCGCGCAAACATAACCGTAAGCGCGCGCCGTTCCTGCAACGGCGTTGAATAGTTCGTCCGCATTTTCGGCGTTTTGCGGTACGAATACGTACCCTATGCGTTCACCAGGAACGGAAAGCTTTTTACTGTACGAATAACAGATAACAGTGTTTGAGTAATACTTGGGGATGAACGGCACGGTCACACCGCCGTAAACAAGCTCCCTGTAAGGTTCGTCGGAAATAATATATATTGGTTTTCCGTACTCGGCGCTGCGTTCCGTAAGCAGGGAAGCGAGCCGCTTTATTGTAGATTCTGTATATACGACGCCTGACGGATTGTTGGGTGAATTCACTATTACGCCCTGAGTGTTATTGTTTATTAGTTTTGAAAGCTTTTCAAAGTCTATCTGAAAATCTTTTTCGTCCGCTTCCACTACTTTCAGCTTTGCGCCGCTCGTTTCGGCAAAGCAACGGTATTCGGGGAAAAACGGCGCAAGCGCGATAAATTCGGTATTGCAGTCTACTGTAAGCGCGCCGAGCACAGACGTGAGCGCCGCGGCGGCTCCGCAGGTGACGTAAAAATCACGCGCTTTCGCACTGAAACCGAAAGTTTCGGAAATGTTGCGTGCGAGCGCTTCGCGCAGCTCGTCGCAGCCGACCGCCGACGTGTAACCGTGCACTTCGAGCGGCGGAAGCTCGAGCAGTCTTTTATAGGCCTCTTTTAATTCTTCCGGCGCCGGAACACTGGGGTTACCGAGCGAAAAATCACAGATCTTATCTTTGCCGACTTCGGCGGCGCGTCTTCTGCCGTATTCGAAAAGTTCACGTATAGAGGAACGCTTGCTGCCAAGCAGGTACGCTTTCTTGTTTACCATCAAAATACACCTCTTTACTTGATTATAATTTTATATTATTCATATGTCAACTGCAAAATACACATTTTTGCGATTGACAAAAGATATATTTTATGTTAATATACCTATAATATGATACAGGAAGGAACTGAAAATGAAAAGGACAATTGCATTTTTATGCGCTATCGTTTTTTTGTTTTCTCTGGCGCTAACCGGCTGCGGCGGGAATACTCCTGCAGAGAATTCAAAAGATATAGAGCAATCAAAGGACGATCGGTCGCAGGAAGCGGTCTCTGCTTCTGACGACTCTGTTCCCGAAGTTTCCGAAACGTCTTCTCAAGAGGAAAACGCTTATATGGACGCCGACGGGAAATATGTGAACAAAAAACAGCTTCCGTTCAAAGAAGAATGGAAAGAGAGAAAAGAGTTCCGCGTTCTGGTATACAGCAATAAGATCCAGACGACGTATTTCAGCGAAGAGATCGAATCGCTTTACGAGACTACCGACGATAAGATCAGAGAAGCGGTAGATACCCGTAATAAAGAAATAGAAGACGAACTCGGTATTACCGTAAAAGCCGTTGCTGTCGACGACGTTGCGGCCGTTATGCGCAACGCGATCAGCTCCGAATGCGATTTTGACGCCGCGATGCCTTTTATGAGCGCGGTCGTCGCATTCGCCCAGGATGGCAACCTTTTCGATCTGTGCGACTTTGAAGGGTATCTTGATATATATGCTCCCTGGTGGGATCAGAACGCCAACAACAGTCTTTCTATCGCCAACAGGATATTTTTCGCGACCGGCGATATTTCCATTATGCAGAGGATCGGTTCGGGCGGCGTCGCGTTCAACAAAAAGCTCATGGGCGACTATTTCCCCGGCCTGAGTATGTACGAACTTGTTGACAACGGCGAATGGACTATCGACAAGTTTTACGAAATGTGCAAGGAAGTCACTCACTCTCTGACCGATGACGGTGTTATGGACGAGAACGATTTCTGGGGCACCATCGGCGCCGGTGCTCAGCTTTACTACGGCAGCGGTGAAACTCTTTGCTCCAAAGACACTGACGATTATCCCATTGTCAGCATAGGCAACGGCAACAGCAGATCTATTGAAGTCATGCAGAAGGTGCTTGGCTATATTTCCGAAAAAGACACCTGGACAGTTTCCGCTTACGATTTCACCGATAAGAGCGATATATGGGGCAGAACGGTAAGGATGTTCGGAGAAGATCAGTCGCTGTTCTACAATTTCGCATTTTCCGCTCTTAAAAAGTTCAGAGCTTACGACGTGGTTTACGGTATACTTCCTATCCCCAAATACAGTAAGGATCAGGACGGTTATTTCAGCCGTTGCAGCAACATAGCGTACGGCGCTTGCATACCGCTGAACGTTGAAAAACCTGAGTTTTCCGCATATATGCTCGACAGAATGGCTGTCGGCGGCAAGAATTATCTTACAAAAGCTTATTACGATTCCGTGCTTAAGGGCAAGGACGCCAACACGCTTGACGACGAAAGGATGCTCGATATCATATTCGGCAACATCCTCTACGATATAGCGCACGTTTACGGCATTTCCGCGCTCAACGATCTTTTCTCGATCACGCAGCCGGATCAGTTCAGCCAACAGTTGCAAACTGCGATCCCCATGGCGGAAAGCAAGATCGAAGAACTTATAGAAAGATACGAAAGTCAGTAAATACTTTTTGACCGCCCGGTGTACCGGGCGGTCCGGTTTTTTGTTAAACAGCAAAGATATGACTGTTGACAATCCGTTCGCCTTTTGCTATACTGTGGTTAGTAAAAAATCCAAAGGAGATCGAAAATGAAAAGAATTATCGCTTCAATGTGCCTTCTTGCCGTCTTGCTGACGCTCGTTCTGGCAAGCTGTGCGGGCAACGGTACGCCTGCCGATCAGTCCGCAGACGGCGCCGCTTCTTCGCAGCCGGATAATTCTTCCGTTTCGGAAGGAACGGATACAAGCACCGAACCGGTGTCCGATGAGCCGGCTGACGGCGACGAATACCGCGACGCGGAAGGCAACTATGTAAACAAAAAACAACTTCCATTTAAGGAAGAATGGAAAGACAGAAAGGAATTCCGCGTTTTAGTTTACAGCAATAAAGTGCAGACCACGTATTTCAGCGAAGAGATCGAATCTCTTTACGAAACCACCGATGATAAGATCAGGGAAGCGGTCGATACCCGCAATAAAGAGATCGAAGACAAATACGGCGTCGCCATTAAAGCCGTAGCGGTCGACGACGTTTCCGGCACTTTGCGCAACGCGCTTGCCGGCACCCCCGATTTTGACGCCGCAATGCCGTTTATGTACAGCGCAGTGACGTTCGCCGAAGACGGCAGCCTTTACGATCTTGCCGATTTTGAGGGATATCTCGATATCTACGCTCCGTGGTGGGATCAGAACGCGAACGAGAGTCTTTCCATATCCAACCGGATATTCTTCTCGACCGGCGATATTTCAATTATGCAGAGGATAGTTTCCAACGGCGTGGCGTTCAACAAGACCCTTATGGCGAGTTATTATCCAGGAGTGAGTATGTACGACCTTGTCGACAGCGGCGACTGGACGTTCGACAAGTTTTATGAAATGGCCAAAGAAGTCACTCATCAGGTAGTCGACGACGGTGTGATGGACGAAAAAGACTTCTGGGGCTGCCTCGGCGCGGGCGCCGGGCTCTATTTCGGCAGCGGCGAAATGGTAATGGGCAAGGATGCTGACGACTATCCCATTATAGCTATCGGCGACGAAAGATCTATAAACGTAGCCCAGAAGGTACTCGGCTATATAGCTGAAAAAGGCACCTGGACTATAGGCGTTGGCGATTTTACCGATCAGACGGATAAATGGAACAAAACAGTCAAGATGTTCGGTGAAGATCAGGTACTGTTTTACTGCTTTGCATTTTCTGCACTCAAAAAATTCAGACCTTACGACGTGGTATACGGCATACTCCCGTATCCCAAGTATAACAAAGAGCAGGACGGCTATTTCAACAGATGCAGCAACATGGCTTACGGCGTGTGTATCCCGCTCAACGTAGAAGATCCGTATTTTTCCGCCTATATGCTCGACCTTATGGCTGTCGGCGGAAAGAATCATCTTACAAAGGCGTATTACGACGCCACTTTGAAAGGGAAAGACGCCAACACGCTGGACGATGAAAGGATGCTCGATATAATATTCAGCGGCATCCATTACGATATCGCCCACGTTTATAAGATACTCGACGGTCTGTTTTCCATTGATCAGCCGGATCAGTTCAG
>CACYCI010000031.1 GCA_902772845.1 uncultured Ruminococcus sp. | reverse complement strand
ATAGTTATAGGCGACAGGCCTTTGAAAACGGGGCGCGTCACTACTTCCTGCACAGTAAGAGAGGAAACGCACTTGCCGACGTTGCCGTACTGGTCGGTAAGGAGCACGGTAACGTTATGAGTTCCCAAAACTCCCCATCGCGGCGCGGTCTCGAAAGAGCACGATACGGCGCTGACGTCGTTTATATCGCTGACGAATGCAGAAGCGTCGAGCGTAGAGCCGAGCGCGACAGTCTGACCGACCGGCGAAGCGGTAGGCGGGACCGTATCCGATACGTCGATGACGACGGGATACAGTTTTCCGTTGATATCGATACTGACATTGCGTTTCCCTTCAACGGAAAGCGAAAGCGCCTGATCGCTGCCGTCGGCAAACGAAGCGGCGACTTCCGGGTCGGCGACATAATCGCTTATCTTAACGCTGCCGGAACGTGAAAGCTCGTATTTAATCTCGTTTTCCATATGGAAAACGTAAGCTCTTGCCGAGCGCTGGAACAGATTTCCGCGGTATTCAAAACGGAGCGCAATATCCTGCCAGCCGGTGACCGCAAGATCCGGCGCTTTGGAAAATTCCACCGCGTAATCGATACCGTCTGAGGCGGCCACGAAATCGGAAGCTTCGGTCTGACCGAGATCTGGGACGTAAAGATTAAGGATAGTGATTTCGGAAGGAAATTCCGCGCGGCCGTCGTTTGAGATCTCTGAACGTGACTCTGAGCCGCCGGAGAGCTCTTGTTCGCTTTGTGCGGCAGAAGGCGTACGGCGCGCGGTCTCGCCCTTTATTGCAAAGATAAGAAGCACGACGAGCGCGGCGCTGAGCAATATGATAATGAGCGCAAGCAACGTGTTTTTATTCATCAAAGTACCTCGGGGAAAATGCTTGAATTATTTTGCTTTCGCCTTTTTGTCTTTGAACATGAAATTACGGACGAGAAGCAATATGAATATCACCACGAAAATAATGGCGAACAAAGCGTTTATATACGGAACGACGCGTTTCTTTGTCATTGAATAAATGAAAACCGGCAGGGTTTGGAACGATTCTCCCGTTACGAAATAGCTAATGACAAAATCGTCCAGAGAAAGAGTGAAAGCCATAAGAAGCCCCGAAGCGATCCCGGGGAGTATTTCGAAAAACTCGACTTTCATGAACGCCTGCAACGGTGTGCAGCCGAGGTCCATGGCGGCTTCGGGCAGACTTTTATCCATTTGTTTTAATTTAGGCATGACATTGAGTATGACGTACGGCATATTGAACGTTACGTGTGCTATGAGCAAAGTCCAGAAGCCAAACATATGGACGCTGTTGAGGAGCCCTGCGACGAAAGCGAACAGGAGCATCATGGAAACGCCGGTCACGATATCCGGGTTCATGAGCGGCAGGTTCGTGACGTTCATGATGATCTTCTTTGCGCGCTTGGAACGCATGCTGTTTATGCCGAGAGCCGCGGCGGTACCGAGTATCGTTGAGATAAGCGCGGAAGACACGGCGAGGATAAGTGAATTTAGAAGCGCCTGCCCCGCGTCTTTGTTGTGGAAAAGCTCGTCATACCAACGGAACGAAAAACCGCTGAATTCAGCCATACTGTTGGATGAGTTGAACGAGAAGAAAATCATGACCGCTATGGGAGCGTACAGTATGACAAATATTACAGCAATATAGATTTTAGCCGCAATATTGCGTTCTTTATTCATACCAGTATCCCCCCTTCCACGCTTTCATCGGAAAAGCGGTTCATCACTGCAATGCAGATGAATATAAGTACCATCAGCACAAAAGATATCGCAGAGCCGTAGTTGTATACGCCTGCAGTGGATTTTATTTCGTTTTCTATAAGGTCGCCAATAAGCATAAAGTCCGTGGGACCGAGCTGTTGCGAGATATAGAACGTAGAAACGCTGGGCACGAAAACCATAGTGATACCGGAGACGATACCGGGGATCGAAAGAGGAAGCAGGATCTTGGATATCGTCATTATGCGGTTGCAGCCGAGGTCTTCGGAAGCTTCTATAAGATTTTTGTCTATCTTACTCATGACGGTATAGATAGGCAGGAGCATATACGGCAAAAAGTTATATACCATGCCCAGTATGACAGCGCCGGAAGTGTAGATCAGTTTGACCTGACCGATACCTACGGCTTTGAAAAGACTGTTGATGAGCCCGGTGTCTTCGAGCAGGAATGATAGCGCATATGTGCGCAGTACGAAGTTCATCCACATTGGAAGCATAAAGAGCATGAGCAGCATGTTCTGATGCTTTTTCTTGGCCTTGGTGATGAAATATGCAAGCGGGTATGCAATGATCAGACATATCACCGTGGAAACGAACGCGAAAGCCAGCGAAATGAGGAAAACGCGTATTGTTTCGCCGTTGAACATCCTTGAATAGTTTGCCAGCCCGAAATTGCCGTTTTTATCGGTAAGAGAATAATACACGACAAACGCGAGCGGCGCGATAACGAATATGACGCACCATACGAGGTACGGAGAGGCGGCGTATTTCTGGAACCATGTTCTTTTAGTATTGTTCATTCTTCCGCCTCTGTGTTCTCGGAAAGCTCGTCGAGTTCGTCGCTGTAAGAACTGTAGTCGCCGAACTTGCCGGAGTATTCCGATTTTTTCATGATATGTATGTCATCCGGTGTAAGGATGAGACCGATCGTACTTCCGACGGGATAGTAGTCAGTTGTCTGTATCATCCATTTGAAGCCGCGTATATCGACAATGATCTCGAAATGTACGCCCTTAAACGTGACTGAAGTGACTTCGCCGACAAGCATTCCCTGCTCTTTGGGAACAACGTCGAGATCTTCCGGGCGCACAACTACGTCAACAGGTTCGTTTATGCCAAAGCCTTTATCCAGGCATTTGAATGTGTGACCTGCAAAAGAAACGCAGTAATCTTCGCGCATAATGCCGTCGAGTATGTTGCTTTCGCCGATGAAATCCGCAACGAAGGCGTTCTTGGGTTCGTTATAGATATCGAGCGGAGTGCCGATCTGCTGGATATTGCCGTTGTCCATAACGACAACGGTGTCGGACATGGAAAGAGCTTCTTCCTGATCGTGAGTGACGTAGATAAACGTTATACCCATGCGTTGCTGGATGTTTTTCAGTTCCACCTGCATATCTTTGCGCAGTTTGAGATCAAGGGCTCCCAAAGGTTCGTCTAACAGAAGCAGCTTGGGGCTGACCGCCAATGCTCGGGCTATTGCCACGCGCTGCTGCTGACCGCCGGAAAGCGAGGATACGCTGCGCTTGTTGAACCCTTTGAGGTTCACTAAGGAAAGCATCTCGTTGACGATGTCGCGGATCTCTTTTTCCGAACGCTTTTTTATTCTGAGACCGAACGCGATGTTTTCGTAAACATTAAGGTGAGGAAACAGGGCATATTTCTGGAATATGGTGTTTACCGGACGGCGGTAAGCGGGAACGTCGTTCATGAGCTTGCCGTTGAAATAGACAGAACCGGAATCGGGAGTGACGAAACCGCCGATAATGCGCAACGTGGTCGTCTTGCCGCAGCCGGAGGGACCGAGCAGAGTAACGAATTCCTTATCTTTAATATCGAGATCGATATTGTTAAGGATCGGTTCTCCGTCGAAACGAACTGAAATGTTTTCCAGACGCAAAAGGGTATTTTCCATTTATCATCCTCCTCAATTTTTGCACGAATTACTTCATTATGCAGATATATAATAATACAATTTTTGTTTGGTTTTGTCAATATAAATCGGTAAATATTTACGCTCATTTTTTTGAACTGTTTTCATATCTTTTTATGGTGATGTTTATGGGATCTGGCGCGCTTTATTTGTTCAAGTGTTTTATATGCGGATTTGCGATGTGTTTCCCCGGCCTTAGCGGAGGGAGTATGGCGGTGCTGCTGGGCATATACGCGACCGCTGCAGAATGCGCTGCGGGAATATTGCGCGATTTCAAACGTTACTTTTCAAAATTTTTGTATACCGTGCTGTTTTTTCTGCTTGGGTGTGCCTCGTTCGTTTTTTTGCTTGGAGATGCCGCCCGCAAAAACGAAAAGGCGTTCCGTATATTCGCCGTCTGCGCGGCAGCGGTGTCTTCACTTTACTGCCTTTTGCGTTTGATCAGAGAATACCGTGGAAGCGGGATAGTTAAGCCGTCAGCCGCTTTTGCCTGCGGAGTACTTATCCTGACCGCAACGAGAGCGCTATTCGGATCTTTTTCTTTTGGCTGCATATCTCACGGCTTTCTGCCGCTTATGCTGACAGGCGCGTTGCTTTCGGTCGCGCTGATCTTACCCGGTATAAGCGTAACTTATATGATGGTCTTTTTCGGTATATATGAACCTGCGGTCGCCGCGGCGCGACAGTTGGATATCGGGTTTCTTTTCCCTATCGCTTTGGGCGCGGCGTCCGGGATCGTACTGTTTACAGGCGTAATTGCAAAAACTATCGAACGGCACGGGTGTGCGGCGCAGTATTTCTTGCTTGGATTTACCGCCGCTTCGATCTTTTTTATGATTTGAAGTCAAAATTTACATAAAATTAAACATTTTCTGCCGTTAAGGTGTTAATATTAGATAACTAAATACAAAGGAAGAATAATATATGATCACCAAGACATTGGAAACATTTGCCGGCAGCATGGGTATGAATATCGCCGATGACTGCGTTTTCGGCATTTACGGCGGTTTTTTCATGACCGTGACAGAAAAGCGCAGCGCCAAGACAGTCGAGATATCCTGCTGCATAGGCGACAGCGAAGAATATTCCGAAGACTACGTCAGTATAAATGACGCTATCAGCAGCGTTGTCGAAAAATACTATATTTCTGATTACGGCGTGGATGAAAGCTACGTTTCAGTCACGTCGCGCGCGCCGCTTTCGCTGTTCCGTGAGATGATCGACTATCTCGCAGGAATGCTCGATTCGCTCGAAATATATAAATCCGACCACTGTGCAAAGTGCGGCGAGGTGTTCAAAAACGATTCGGACAGAAGGATAGTGACCGTCAAGACTTCCAAAGAACTCCACAAGAGTATGCTTTGTTCTAATTGTGCGCTCCTTTTGGCAGAGACGGAAGATACGCAAAAAGCCGCCGCGGCCGAAGGGACCGAAAAGCTTGGGAAAGGACTTCTTATTTCCGCGCTTGCAGCGCTCGGAGCCGCTGTGGTTTATGTGTTGCTGTTCTGGCTTACGGGCGTGAACGGGCGCATGGATATGCTTCGTTTCGCACCTTGCCTTGCGGCAATTGCCATAGGCGGTCTTGCCGCGTTCGCATACGGAAAAGCTGCCGGTCGATATTCTGTAAAGGGGCTGGTCGCCCTCAGCGTAATAATCGCGGTCGTTACAGTGATCGCGCACTATTTCGGATGTGTGTTCGGCTTTGTAAAGTTTCTGTCTTCAGAAAAAGGCGTCTTCTCTTCCGCGTCTTTCGGCGCGTTTCCCAGCGTGCTCAAGATACAGTTCACCGACAGCTCTTGCCTGCAGTTTTTTGTTATAGGTTCCGTCATAGCTCTCTGCTGCGCTTTTATCGCGCTCATATTCGTGTACGGAGCATATATCAAAAAGAAAGATTCGCTGAAAAAAACGAGTGTATCGATCCAAAAAGTGAAATAATATGAATATTCTTGTTGTTGACGATGAAAAACGTCTTGCCGATGGTATTTGCGAAATCCTTTCGCAGCAGAAGATAAATTGCGACGCCGTTTATGACGGCGTCGACGGATACGATTACGGCGTAAGCGGTATATACGATGTGATATTGCTTGATATAATGCTCCCCGGCATGAACGGTTTCGAAGTGCTCAAAAAACTGCGGAACGCAAAGATAAGCACGCCGATAATCCTTTTGACCGCGCGCGACGACGTGACCGATAAAGTCCGCGGGCTGGACAGCGGCGCAGACGATTATCTTACCAAGCCGTTTTCCACCGAAGAGCTTATGGCCCGTATACGCGCTGTATCGCGGCGCAAGGGCGAGATCGTATTGAACGAGCTCACTTTCGGAGATATCAAGCTCGGTCTCGATAGCTGCACGCTTTCCTGCGGAGAAGATTCTGTCAAGCTGGGGTTCAAAGAGTTCGAGATACTAAAGCTGCTCATGGCAAATCCCAACGCTGCTATAAGCAAAGAAGAACTCATCACCAAGGTTTGGGGGTATCTTTCCGAAGCAGAAGACAATAACGTTGAAGTGTATATCTCTTTTATCCGCAAAAAGCTGGCTTTTGTCGGTTCTTCAGTAGTCATATCGACCGTTCGCCGCGTCGGATACCATCTGGAGGCGGGAAAATGATAAAAAAACTGCGCGTAAAGATCATTTTTGTAACGCTTGCGCTTTTATGCTTTTTGTTTTATGCCATGCTCGCCGTGTTATATTTTCAGACTGCGCGCACTATAAGGAACGAAAGCGTAGAGGCGCTGCGATCATATTCGAGGCAGAACCCTTCCGTTCTTTTCGGTAATAAGTTCAACCGGTTTTTCGGGAATTCGGACCAATACGCTTATTACGATATTTTCATAATAGAATACCGCGAGATCGGCAATATGCTTACGCCGTACGGGTTCGGTGAGATAACCGAAGATCAAAAGCAGTATATCTTTGCAATAATGGACGACGTCCTTTCCCGGAGCGAAGACACAGGCGTTTTGAGCGATTACGGATTAAGATATATGAAGACGTATTCGCCTGGCATGGTCAAGGCGGTGTTTCTTGACAAAAGTTATGAAGACTCCACTTTAAAGTCCATGCTAATAACACTTATATGCGTGGCTGCTGCGGGTACGGTTTGTTTCTTTATTATAACTTTGCTGGTCACCGGAATTGCCGTAAGACCGGTGGAACGTTCCTGGAAACAGCAGCAGCAGCTCATTGCCGACATTTCGCACGAACTGAAAACTCCGGTCGCAGTCATTTCGGCTAATACCGACATTGTCATTTCGCATCCCGAAGATACGGTGAACGACAGAATGAAATGGCTTGAATATATCAAGGACGAGACCTCGAGAATGAACGATCTTATCACCGGTATACTGTATCTTGCCAAGACCGACGAGACAAAGGCAAAAATAGAAAAAACGGAATTCGATCTTTCAAACGCCGTCACTTCAGCCGCACTTCCCTTTGAAAGCGTTTGCTTTGAAAAAGGGCTTGAGCTTGAGCTCAATGTTGAGCCGGATATACGTTTTGTCGGAAACAGAGATATGATGATGCGCCTTGTTTCCATACTGATAGATAACGCGTGCAAGTATTCCGAAAAAGGCGGAGCCGTAAAAGCGGCGTTGTACAAAGCCCCCGAAAAGACGATACTCGCGGTCAACAACAAGGGCGCTTTGATAACTCCCGAGCAGGCGAAGCATATTTTCGAAAGGTTTTACCGCATTGACGAATCACGCACAAAGGCGGGCGGCAGTTTTGGGCTGGGGCTTTCCATAGCGCGTTCCATCACCGAAGTTCACGGCGGTAAGATCGACGTTGTGAGCGAAGCTGAAAGCGGAAACACTTTTATATGTGCTTTCAAGCGCGCATGAGTTTTTAAATTATGAAAAGCAGACTGAAAAGTCTGCTTTTTACGTTACAGATCCGTTCTGCGGATCACAGTTCGCTGCGTATCTTTGAAAGCGCGTTCTTTTCTATGCGCGATACCTGCGCCTGAGAAATACCTATTTCCTTAGATACTTCGGTTTGCGTTTTACCCGCGTAAAAACGCAGAGCGAGTATTTTCTTTTCACGTATAGAAAGCTTTTTCACCGCTTCTCCCACGGCGATATCCGTGATCCAGTTTTCATCGGTATTCACTTTGTCGCTGATCTGATCCATAACGTATAAACTGTCACCGTTTTCGTTATAGACCGGCTCGTAAAGCGACACGGGTTCCATTATCGCGTTCATTGCCGCCACCACTTCCCTTGCCGGTATGGCGATCTTTTCCGCTATTTCTTCGGGCGTCGGTTCGCGCGCAAGCTCAGCCGAAAGCCGGTCTTTCATGCGGAGAGCTTTGAAAGCGGTTTCTCGCACGGAGCGTGAAACGCGTATGTGCGTGTCGTCGCGCAGGAACCTGCGTATTTCACCGATTATCATGGCGACGGCGTATGTCGAAAAACGCACGTCCTTTGTAAGGTCGAAATTGTCCACCGCTTTTATCAGCCCTATGCATCCTACCTGGAACAGATCGTCCGCGCATGCGGAACGCGATGAGAATGACTGTATGACCGAAAGCACGAGCTTAAGGTTTGCGTTTATCATTTTTTCACGCGCGGACCGGTCGCCTGCGCGCGCTTTTCCGAGCAGTACCCTTTTTTCTGATTCGGGCACGGTCTCAAGCCGTGACGTGTTGATGCCGCAGATTTCAACTTTGTTGTACATTCGGGACCTCCGTAACTGTAGTCAATTACATTTTGTCCCTTATGATGCGAGTTAAAATCGCGGCGCAAAAAAGATACATTTTCCACGCTGTTTGTTCTTATATCGCGTTTCGGCGTTAAAAAATTGTTAATTCTCGAAAAAGCTGTTTACAAATCGTTACGGATATTGTATTATATTTTCGGTTCATTGCTAAAAACAACAGGAGGTATTCAAATGGCAGACCGCATAGTATTAAACACAGTTTCGTATCACGGGCACGGAGCGATCGAAAACATTGTACCTGAGCTCACTTCCCGCGGATTCAAAAAAGCATTTGTGACTTCGGACGCAGATCTTATAAAGTTCGGCGTTACTTCAAAGGTCACGGACCTTCTCGGGAAAGCAGATTTCCCTTATACGGTTTACAGCGATATCAAACCCAATCCCACGATCGAAAACGTCCGTAACGGCGTAGATTCCTTCAATGCATCCGGCGCGGATTGTATAATCGCCATAGGCGGCGGTTCCAGCATGGACACCGCAAAAGCCATAGGTATAATAGCTAACAACCCCGAATTTGCAGACGTTCGTTCCCTTGAAGGCGTTGCTCCCACAAAAAAACACGCGGTGTTCACCATAGCGGTCCCCACGACGGCCGGCACGGCGGCGGAAGTCACTATCAATTACGTTATCACCGACGTGGAAAAGAAACGCAAATTCGTGTGCGTTGACACCAACGACATTCCCGAAATAGCCGTTGTCGACCCGGATATGATGTCGACAATGCCGAAGGGTCTGACTGCTGCCACCGGCATGGATGCCCTGACTCATGCAATAGAAGGTTATATAACAAAAGGTCACTGCACTATCAGTGATATGTTCCATCTCGAAGCGATCAGACTTATAGCCCGTAATCTGCGCGGCGCGGTCATGAATACGCCCGAAGGGCGCGAAGGCATGGCGCTCGGTCAGTATATCGCCGGTATGGGATTTTCCAACGTCGGGCTCGGTATAGTCCACAGCATGGCGCATGGACTTTCGGCGCTTTATGATACTCCTCACGGCGTCGCTTGCGCGATCCTTCTTCCGGTCGGGCTCGATTACAATAAGACCGTAAGCGGAGAACGCTACCGTGCGATAGGCAGAGCCATGGAAGTAAAAGGAATAGACTCTATGACAGATACAGAAGCCGCCGAAGCGACGATCGCCGAAGTGCGCAAGCTTTCCAAAGACGTCGGGATCCCCGAAAACCTGCATGGTATTCTCAAGGAATCCGATATCCGCTTCCTTGCGGAATCCGCTTATGCAGACGCTTGCCGTCCCGGCAACCCCAGAGAGACCAGCGTAGAAGAAATAGAAGAACTCTACAGAAGTCAGCTCTGATTTCCGGCTGAACAAAAAACGCTGAATGCCTTATGGCTTTTCAGCGTTTTATTTTTTTAACGTTATTACTTTATTGTAAGATCAACGGTGACTATTTTGTATTCTCCGACGTTATCGTACAGCAGTACGCTGATAGTATCTTCGCCCGTGTAGTTGCGCAGCGGCTTGTAATAAACCCTGCCGCTTTCGTCCAAACGTACCGCCCCGTATGCTGGCAGCGAATACAGTCTATATTTTACGCCGTACAGCTCGCCGAGCTGTATGGTTGTCTGCTTGTTCATTCCGACTTCGGCGGAAACGTCACCGAACCGTGAAAGGTCGGCGCGTTCCGGGACGTCGTAGTCACGGTCTATATCGCCGTTCGCATATTGAAGCGTTTCGTAATAAATCGCCATGCTTATATCGTCTTTGCGCTTTGGACAGTTCGTATAGGCGCCGGGTATAGAACCCTGATAGTATACGTTTACGGAATCGATGTATCCGTGATCGTATCCGCCGCGAAGATATTTACGGTAATAATCAAGCGCGTCGCGGCTTTGGTAAAGATTTTCTATTTCTATCTCTATTCCCAGACCGTATATTTTCGCAATCTCGGCTGCAGCGTCTATTCTGCCCGGTAGCGAATATGAAAACATATAGTTGGGTTGCAGACACGTCAGATCGAAACCGTAATAATGCGCGTTGAAAAGGCCGTTTGCAGTGTAATACGGACACCAGATACATTTGTAGCCGAGCGAATGAACGTATTCGTTGAAAGCGATCGCCGCTTCGGCGTCGTGACCGTCTTTGCGTATATTCTCGTGCTGCCAGTAAAAACCTACAAGATATATATTTTTATAGTTGCGTTCGTCAAAACGCCGTATCGCTTCGTCTGCCTGCCATTTGAGACACTCGATATAATCATCGGCTGTTTTTATTTCTTTGCCTTCAAACGTATCGCCCTGAACCGGGCAATTCACGGATATCCATACCGGTGTCTTGCCTTCCCTGCCGAGAGCGCTGTTGACGCGCGGGGTCACTTTTTCTACCGCGTCCATGTTTACGTCTTTGTAAAAAAGCTCGTCAAGGAAAAATGAGAATCCTGCGCTTCTGTCGGGGTACTGATTCATAGGGCCGCGTGTCGTGAACATAAAGCTGTCCATAAGAGGCACGGTATTGCCGTTTTCGTCTGTGCCCGCCATATACGATTCCGCCGCAGATTCGGTGAGAACGTGAACGTCGATACAATGCTTTCCGAATACGTCGCCGACGCAGGTGAAGAGTATATTATGGAATCCCCAATCGTCGCGGTCCGGATAGTTGCCGTATACGATGTTTTTATCATATTCGGCCTTTTTAGCGTTTTCAGTGTTTTTTCTGCCGATTATTTCCCATTCACCGAGGTATACGAAAGCGGAAACCGTGTTGTCCGGAACTGTCGTGAACGAAAGCTTTACGTAACGCGCGAGATATTCTCCGCCGAAATCGCATTTGCGTGTATCGCGCTGACGCATTTTCACGCCGTAATCCGGATAGTGTTCTGCGAACACCGTAGTCCAATCTATTCCGTTTTCGCTCAAGCTGACGTAATAGACCGCGGGCGTAGTTATCCCCCAGCTTTTACGGTCAAGAAATGCAAGGTTGCAGCTTTGCACCGACATGACTGCGCCGAGGTCGCATATAACGTTTCTGCCGCCGCCTCGGTGAAATTTGAAATAGTCTCTCTCTTCTTCACCGTGCAGGACTCCGTCCGTGAGCAGATACAACTTGTCTCTTCCGCTGTTTTCATGCGCATTATTGAGCGGATCGAAATGCTGTATCTGAAAATCGACGCCATCGAGCTGTGCGAGATTCTGTACTTTGTCGTAATCGGGATCGTCTTTGCTGACTTTAACGGACGATTCGCCCAAATTAAGCGAAAAATCGTAAAAATCCTTTACGCAGTATACCTGGTCTTCTTCTATGCCCGGCATGTTTACAAGAACGCCGTCTTCGCAATAACTGAAAGCGCAAATTTCATCCACGCAGAGCATATCGCCTTCATTCTGACCGAAAAGGATCCGTACGTACCGTGCGGAGAAAGCTTTTGCAAAAGGCAGGCGGTAGCAATAACGGCAGCAAGCGTCGAGATCGGATGGCGTGAAGACTTTGCCGATCTCGGTATAGTCTGAACCGTCGTCGGAGACCTTAACTGATACGTAGGACGGAAGTCCGTATCCGTACTGTACAGTGCGGTGGCAGTAAACGGCTATCTCCGCGATATCACATTCTTCGTTTCCCATATCGAAATCTATATATAAAGGCGAGCTGCCCGGATACCCTACTACGTTACGGGGAGTGCATATGGAAAGCGTCCAGCCGTCGGTCAGTTTTTCGTTATAAATATCCGGTTTTGAATCGACCGGAGAGCGGCTCGGAACGTAAGTCTTTCCCAAGAACACGTTGTTGCATTTCAGAGAACGGTCTATATCGGTTTTCAGATATCCGTCGATGCGGGTCGCAGCTTTACATTCGGGGACCGGACGCGATACATCATCAGGGATTCCTTCGGCAGAAGTTGTGCTGATTTCATTATCAATTGCCGAAGAGGAACCTACACATTCGCCTTCATTTGTATCTGAATTTATTTTATCCTCCGTTCTCCCTGAACACGAGGTGAAAAAAGCAAGAACAAGAATAATAATTATCAAAGTTAAAGCGAGCGACCTTTTCATCTTATTACCTCCGAAATCGGTATCGATGTATTTTATCATATAAAGAGAGCAATGTCAATAAGGCACAGCCGCCGGTATTGAAAAAACGGCGATTGTTTTGTATAATCAAAAAAAGCAAATGGGAAAAATGGCAGTCGACAATGGTTCGATCATAGATTATGAATATCAGGGACTTTCGACCATAGACCTTATGAACAATCTCGGCCAGGACGTGACTACAGTGGGCAATCACGAAGTGGATTGCGGCTTTGCACATTTGCTGTTTTTGGAAAATTGCGCAAAGTTCCCTATTGTGAACGCCGACCTGTTCGTGACCATGAATAACGCACGTGTCTTCACCCCTCCTATGTAAACCTTGAACGAAGCGGGATGCGGATTCTCTTTATCGGTATCCTTACCGATGAGGTGTTTGCTTCCACACAGCGAAAAAATAAGTTGACATGATCCATTCCATACGTATATGGAAAAGTCCGATACGGTCAATGGGATACGTATTGTCCAGGCCGGTCACGGGACCTCGCAGATAGGTCGAATCGACCTTGAATATGATACCGAAGAAAGATCCATAAAAGCGTTCAAATGGAAATGTGTTCCAATTGATGAAAATACGGCGCCGGCGGACCCGGTAATGGCAGAGCTTATAGACAGTTACCGCTTTCCAAAGCTCTGCGCATAGTGTACCGCAAATCAACGCATACCATAGAATCGCTTGAGTTCAACGGCAAGCCGGTAACCGACGATATGATAATAAAGATAGGTTTGCAGCACTATCATTTCAAGAACTTTGACGAATTTTTCGGAGTTCCGATGAAAGAAGTTGAAAAGAACATGAAGCCCAAAACAGTTCCAGTTCCGCCGCATTTTTTCGTTATATACAAAAAAACGCGTATATTTTTTGCATTTTTGTGCTTAAATGTCTTGAAAGACTGATATTTATTCGCTATAATATAGGACATATTCAAAACTAGCGTTTGTATGAGGTGAGAATATGTTCATCAAGATCTTACTTACCGTTATGTTTTTTGCCGCTATGGTAGGCGTAGGCCTCTACTGCCGCCGCCATTCCACGGACGTGAACGGATTCGTGCTGGGCGGACGCAGCGTCGGTCCGTGGCTTACCGCTTTCGCTTACGGGACGTCTTATTTTTCCGCTGTGATATTTATCGGGTACGCGGGACAATTCGGCTGGAAATACGGAGTCGCAGCCACCTGGATAGGGCTTGGCAACGCGCTTATCGGTTCCCTGCTTGCATGGGTGATACTCGGCAGACGCACGCGCATCATGACGCAGTATCTCAATTCATCCACCATGCCCGACTTTTTCGGGAAACGGTTCGATTCCAAAGGGCTCAAGCTCGGCGCTTCGGTCATAACATTTGTGTTCCTTATCCCTTATACGGCTTCGCTTTATAACGGACTTTCGCGCCTTTTCGAAATGGCCTTCGGCATCGATTACGTCTGGTGTATAGTGGTAATGTCCGTCCTCACGGGCGTATACGTTATTGCAGGCGGATATATGGCGACTGCGATAAACGATTTTATCCAGGGCATAATAATGCTTATCGGAATCGTCGCAGTCATTGCCGCTGTGCTTAATAATCACGGCGGTTTTATGGCTTCGCTTGCGGAAATGGCAAAAGTGTCTGACAGTGCTGTGACCGACATGCCCGGTGCGTTCGCTTCTTTCTTCGGACCCGATCCGCTCAATTTGTTCGGCGTAGTGATCCTTACCTCGCTCGGTACCTGGGGGCTGCCTCAGATGGTTCAGAAATTCTACGCTATAAAAAGCGAGGAATCCATAAAAAAAGGAACGGTCATTTCTACGCTGTTCGCTATCGTAGTCGCCGGCGGCTGCTATTTCCTGGGCGGTTTCGGCAGACTTGCGGATATTGCCACGTCTACCGGAGTTCCCGGGACGGGCGTTCCCGCCGAAGGATTCGATTCTGTGCTCCCGGGAATGCTTTCTTCCCTGCCGGATATTCTTATTGCAATAGTAATGATACTTGTGCTTT